>CAYVVX010000164.1:4228-9243 GCA_964455315.1 uncultured Planctomycetales bacterium
CGCATGGCGTTGACCGCGGAGGCGTCCCCGGAACGGGCCCGGCATCGCGAGCGGGCCGTGGCCGACCTGGGCATCGCCATCGCCAACGCCAACCCCACCGGTCAGCTTCCCGAACTGATCCCCAAGATGGCCGGGGTGTCCGACTACTGGGCGGCGCCGCATGCCTGGGCCAGCTCGCTGCTGATCGAGGCGGTGATCCTGCTGCGCGAGCTGGCGACGATCGAGGCTACTCCATTTGACTCCGCACGTGCTCAAGCGAAACGCCGAGCACCCGCTCACTGATCTGCGACAGGGCCTCCAGGCTGCCGTTGAACTGCAGGGTTCGGTGGACGTGGGTCATGGACTGTCCGGGGGCCAGGAACGCCGCCGGAGAGGAGCTTTCCAGTTCGTAGAAGTCCTCGTTGCCGCGCCCGTGCGAGTTGTAGGAGTTGACCACGTCACCGGCGAAGGGTTGCTCCTGCGGCACCTTCCACATGGAGTTGACGTACTGGTCATTGCCGGGCGAGGGATCGAAGTGGGCAATGGTCAGCACGCGGTTGGCGAAGTCGATACTGCCCAGCCGGTCGGTGGCCCGGGCAGCGCTGAGGCCGATCTTGGACTGGCAGGCGGCGTCGCCCTTGAACAGTACCACATGCTTCTCGCGGTCGATGACCACCCGTCCGGGCGGCGGCTCGCCGAAGTAGGACGACTCGACCTCCTGGCCCGAACCGTCCGGCCTGAACGGAGCGATCACCACCGTGCCGGCGTTACCGGGAAACTGGCCGATGATCCAGATGGACACCGTGCCGCTCTCGGGGGTCCACGGCGCCATGCCCATGTTCTGAATGCGGTTCTCGCTGAGGAAGCCCAGGCAGGCCACCCCCTCCGGGATGGTGGTAGCCAGGAGCCGGGCGGCTTCCTCCGGCGGGACCGTCCGGATGTCCCGGGCGATGCCCACGTCGAAGGCGGTGCCCGAAGCGTTCTTCAACTTCATCCGTCCGGTCATGCGGACGTGGTTCGCGCCGGCATCGACCACCTCGAACTTACCCTTGTGCATGTCGTCGCCGACCCGCCAGGTGTCGAAGTTCTGGACCATGCCCTGGCCGAAGTACAGGGAGAACTGCCCGCCCTCGGGGCCCAGCCAGAAGCGGTCCTGCCCACCATAGTTGTTGAAGGCCACGTCGCGCTCGCCAGCGTCGACGGCCTCGCGATTGATCCAGCCGAGGCTGACCCCGTCAGGGGCAAAGCCGCTGGTCATGACCCGTCCCTGGAGGTCGGGAACCACGGCGATGCGGCCCGGTCCCTGGCCCAGCTCGATGACCTGATGATGCTTGCGGAGGGCGTCGACGTCGTCGGCGTAGTGTGCAGTTCCCATGAGTGAGCATCCGGATTGCAGGAGGATCAACGTAGTTGCGGCGGCCAGCGAGGGTCCATGCGACCGGAACAGGCGTACCAAAGTCATGAGGGTTCTCCTGAAGCTGCCATGCGCCCGGCGCGGTGTCTTGCGATGAAGGCGGGCGGGCATTAGCCTCTGATCCGACGAGATGACGCGGATTATAGGCGTCCCCGTCGCCTTGTCACGTCGTCCAACCATGCGTGACCGGAGTCAACAGGACCATGGACATGCGATCGCCCCGCCGCCGGCGACTCAGCCCCCCGGGGCTGCGCTGCGCCGGCGCCCTCTGCTCGCTGGGGCTCCTGCCGGCGTTGATCCCAGGTTGCGCGGAGCAGGCCAGCAGAACCGCGTGGCTGGGCATCAACCCGCACCTGGCCGCGGACCACAACCCTTCCGGCGGGTACTCCCCCACCACCGGTGCCGAACAGGCCCAGTGCTTCCGTCTGCTGGCGGATCTGGGCGTTCCCCTCGTTCGTGACCGGGTCATGAACTGGGGAGAGGTACAGCCGGACGCCGATGCCAGGCTTCGCTTCGACGCCACCGACCTGTTCATCAAACAGGCCCAGGACGCGGATGCCGATATGCTGGCGGTGTTCATGGGCACACCGGCGTGGGCGTCGGGCGGTGCGGCCGGCGAGGGACTGCCCGGGCGGGACCAGGAGAAGGCCTTCCGTGCGTTCGTCACCGCCTTCGTCGAGCGCTACGACGGCGATGGGCGCGGCGATATGCGCAGGCTCAAGCGCCGCGTGCGGGCCTACGAATTCCTGGACGAGGCCTACGAGGTACCCACGGCCGACTATGCCTTCTGGATGCGGGCGTTCTACGAAGCGGTCAAGGCGGCGGACCACAGCGCGGTCGTGCTGGTCGGCGGGCTGCGCAGCCCGGGCGTGCGCGAGCTGGACGGACCCGTGGGCAGCTACGAGAGCTGGTTCGAACGGCTGCTCGCCGAGGAATCGCTGCAGGGCGACAGGTTTCCGTTTTTCGATGTAGTCAGCTTCCATAGCTTTCCGGACCACCTGCCGGGAAGGGAACAGTTCCAGGATTCCCTGGCCTACATACGGCGGGTGCTGAACGATCATCGGTTGGTCCTGCCCATCTGGCTGACCGAGTATGGCTTCGACGGCGGACCCGGTCGCGACGAGCGGCAGGCGGAGGAAGTCGTCAAGGCGGCCATCCGGGCCCGCGGCATGGGTATCGACCGGGTCTACCTGGCGGCCCTGCGCGACGGGTCCGCGGAAACGGCCGGCCCGCAGGTCGGGCTGGTCAGGGAGTCGGCGGATGGTGGGAACCCGTCAACGAAGCCGGCCTTCCACGCCTTCTCCTTCCTGCTGCAACAGCTTCGCAAGAATCCACAGGTGGTATTTATCGGGCCGGGCCGCTACGCGCTGACCGGTAAGGCCGAACCGCTGCTGGTACTGTGGGATGAGGACGTGTACGACCCGTCGCCGACGGAGGTTCCCGGCTGGTGGGAGATGCAACTGCTCAACGGTCCGCCGATCGTCAAGCAGGGTCCGAAGATCAAGCTGATCAGCACGCCGTTGTTTCTGCGCCGCGTGCCCAGCCCGTTCATGCAGTGAGCAGGTGAGCTGAGCGGCCCGCCCGTCCCGAGGCCGCCTTCAGCCCAGCGCTTCCAGTTCCGCGCTCAGCGCGTCGATCAGCGGACGCAGCGTGGCCGCGCTGAAGTCGAAACGGATGCCGGCCGCATCCCACAACTCCGGCAGCGGCCTGCTGCCGCCCAGGGCCAGGGCTTCACGGTATTTCCGCAGTGTGCCGGCCCGATCGCGGCGGGCGTTCAGCCAGAGCTGCAGGGCGCCGATCTGGGCGATGCCGTACTCGATGTAGTAGAAGGGCACGCCGTAGAGGTGAAGCTGCCGCTGCCACTGGGTCTCGCGGACCTGCTCGTGCCCCGACCAGTCGTCGATGCCGCCGAATCGCCCGCGCAGGCCCAGCCACTCGGCCACGCGCTGGTCACGGGTGTGCCGCGGATGGGTGTAGATCCAGTGCTGGAACGCGTCGATGGTCGCGATCCACGGGAAAATGCTGACCATCCCCTCGATCTGCTCCCGCCGCGCCCGGACCAGGTCGTCGCCGCCGTAGAACTCATCCAGGCAGTCGTACGCGAACAGCTCCATGGACATGGAGGCGACCTCGGCCATCTCCATGCCGCAGTGGCGGTAGCCGATCAGCGGCTCGTCGCGGCAGGCGATCGAATGGAAGGCGTGCCCGCCCTCGTGCAGCAGGGTTTCCACGTCGCTGTGCAACCCCACCGCGTTCATGAAGATGAACGGATGGCGGGATTCGTCGTAGGTGGCCTGGTAACCGCCGGGTGACTTGCCCTTGCGGCTGTCGAGGTCCAGCCACTCGGCGGCCACCATGCCGTCGAACTGGCGGCCCAGCTCCGGATCGATGCGATGGAAGATGGTCGAGCTCCTGGCGCTCAGCTCGGCCACCGTCTCGAACGGCCGCAGCGGGGGGCGGTTCCGCGGGTCGACGGACAGATCCCACGGGCGCAGCGTGTCCACGCCGAGCTGCCGGCGGCGATGCTCCTGCAGCCGCCGATGCACCGGGACGACCAGCTCCTCGATGGCGTCGTGAAAGGCGAAACATTCCGTCGGCCCGTAGTCGAACCGCTCGTAGACCTTGAACTGGTAATCGCGGAAGTCGGCACATCCGGCGTTCGCGGCGATCCGCGCGCGCAAGCCCACCATTTTGTCGAAGATGTCGTCAAGCACCTCACGGTCGGCGAGCCGCCGCCCGGCGGTCAGCTCCCAGGTCTCCTGGCGCACCTTGCGGTCGGGCTCCTGCCAGTAGCGGGCCATCTGCTGCATGGTCTGTTCACGCCCGTCGTAGGTGACGGTCATCGCGGCGCAGACCTTCTGGTACTGCTGGTCGAGCTTGTCGTCCTCGGTCTGCAGCGGGATGTTCTCGTCGCGAAACAGCTCGACGGCCGCGACGGTGGCGCGGTCGTAGACGAAGTAGCGGGGCATGGGCAGCTTCGCCCGGGCCGGCGAGGCGACGTACTTCTCGCGCAGCCGCTGCCAGCGCGGCTTGCAGCGCGGCGAGATCTCCTCGATGTAGAACAGGTAGGCCTTCTCCCGCGCGGGGTCGTCGGTCTGGCGGGTCATGTCCACGTTGCGGCGGGTGGACTCCTCGGAGATGCACGCGGACAGCTCGCTCATGTCCAGGAGCCAGGCTTCGAGCCGCTCCAGCGTGTCCACATCCCGCCCGTCGAGGGCGTCGAACAGTGGTTCGATCTGCGACCAGTCGCCCATGTCGGCGCCGGCGGGGACGAAGCGGCGCGGATAGCTCTTCTCAAGCGGTGCGGTCATGGCGGTTCCCAGCAGGGGCTCAGATCGGGCCGGCGTCGGATGACGCACGAACGCGGAGATGGTAGCCGCTCAGGCGGGGATTGGGAAAGCAGCCGGGGGCCGACATGCTCCCGCAGAGCTGTGACAGCGTTGGCGCGGGGTGGCACGGGCGTCTCGCCGATGAGGCTGGACAACGCCACGGCCAGGCGAGTACGCCTGACCCCCATAGTTGCATCACCGGCGGCGGTTGAGGGGCCGAATGCCCTTGCCAGTCAGCCGATCTCAATCCCGCGGCGGCCTGTTTCCCCAGTTCACCACCGGGGACATCCCCC
>CAYVVX010000165.1:0-671 GCA_964455315.1 uncultured Planctomycetales bacterium
CGCACGGGTGCAGATGCTGTTCTCCGATCCCTATGATGCCGCGTGGAAGCGACCGACCGCCCAAGGCTGATCCCTCCGCGAGCCCAGGAAGACGCTCATGTACTACATCGACCCCCACATCCACATGGTCTCGCGCCTGACCGACGACTACGAATCGATGGCGCAGATGGGGTGCGTCGCGGTCAGCGAGCCGGCCTTCTGGGCCGGGTTCGACCGCGGCTCGGCGGCGTCGTTTCATGACTACTTCCGGCAGCTCGTGGAGTACGAGCCCAAACGCGCCGCCCAGTACGGCATCCAGCATTTCTGCTGGCTGTGCATCAACGCCAAGGAGGCCGAGAACGTCGCCCTGTCCCGCGAGGTGATCGCGCTGATCCCCGAGTTTCTCGACAAGCCCAACGTGCTGGGCATCGGCGAGATCGGCCTCAACAAGAACACCCGCAACGAGTCGATCACCTTCATGGCCCACCTGGAATTGGCCGCGAAAACCGACGAGCTGGTGCTGGTGCACACGCCGCACCTGCGCGACAAGTACAAGGGCACGCGGATGATCCTGGACATGGTCGACGAGTTCGGGCGGATTCCGCCGGAGCGGGTGCTCATCGATCACGTCGAGGAACATACCATCCAGCCGGCCCTGGAGGCGGGACACTGGGTGGGCATGACCCTGTATC
>CAYVVX010000165.1:681-3469 GCA_964455315.1 uncultured Planctomycetales bacterium
CGACGCCGCTGCGGGCGGTGGACATGGTCGAGCGATTCGGGAGCGAGCGGGTGTGCGTGAATTCCGCCGGCGACTGGGGTCCGTCCAAGCCGAAGGCGGTCGCTGAGTTCATCGTGGAGATGCGCCTCCGCGGGCATGCCGAAGAGACCATCCGCAAGGTGGTGTACGAGAATCCCCTGAGCTTCTTCAGCCAGTGCGAACGCTGGCAGTTCACGCCGCCGGACGCATCGCTGGTCACGCCCTGAGCGGCGGGATCGTGCTTACCAGGTCAGACGCCGGCGCGCGGTTCTGCGCTTCAAGCCGACCATCCCCAGCAACATGAACGGCATCATCCCCGGCGCGCCCATGCCACAGGCGCCGGCCCCGCAGCCGGCCGGGGGCGGATCGGTGGACGGGTTATCGGTGGGAGGACCGTCAGCGGGCGGGGTATCGGTGGGCGGCGTATCGGCTGGTTCACAGGCATCCAGTGTTCCGTCGCCGTCGCTGTCGCCCGCCGCGGCCGGGAGGGTCGAAGCGAAGCGCACCGAGACCGATCCCGCGGTGAAGTGGGCCGAAGCCACGTCGGGCCGGCCGTCGCCGTTGAAGTCCGCCGTCGCCAGCGAACGCGGGGTCTGCTGAACCGCGATCGGCTCCGACACCGCGAAGTCGCCTGAGCCGCGGTTGAGCACCAGGTACAACGCTCCGGTCCCCGTGCCGCCCACGGCCAGATCCGGCCGGGTATCGCCGTCGAAATCGGCGGTTGCCAGGGCCCGGCTGCCGGCCGGAAGATTGACTGACGAGCCCGGCTCCAGCGTGCCCGTGCCGGTGTTGAGCAGGAAGTTGAGCACTCCACTGCCGGCGTTGAGCACGGCCGCGTCGTCATCGCCGTCACCATCGAAGTCCGCGACGATCACCGCCGCGGGCGCGGAGAACGGCACCTGCGTTCCGGCGGGCTGCTCGCCGCCGCTGAGGAGGACGGAGACGTTGTCGCCGGCTTCGTTGACCACGATCAGATCGTTGAGCACATCCACATCGAGCAGCCCGGCCGCCAGTGACGCGGGGCCATCTCCGACATCGAACTGCCCGCCGGGTGTGAATGTTCCCTCGCCATCGTTGAGCAGGACGGAAACGGTCGCATCGGTGCCGTTGGTGATCGCCAGGTCGACCAGGCCGGCGCCGTCGAGTTCCGCGGCGATGATGGCCGTCGGGTCCGCCCCGACCGCGAAGGGCTGGGCGGCCGCGAACGTCGGCCGCATGTCCCCGTCCAGACCGATGTTCAGCAGCACCCAGGCGTTGTCGGAGCCGGTATCCACCACGGCAATGTCGTCGAGCCCGTCGTTGTTGAGGTCGGCCACGGTGAGGGCGATGGGATCGTCGCCGGCTTCCAGGCGGATCACCTCGGTGAAGGTTCCGTCGCCGGCGCCCTGAAACACGACCACTTCATCGGTGGACGACGCCACCACGGCCAGGTCGCGCCCGGCGAGGCCGTCGAAGTCACCGGCGGCCACCGAGGACGCCCCGCCGACGCCGGTGAGATCGACGCCCGGTCCGAGGATCGTTCGCGGGGCCAGGTCACAGGGGTCGGGCACGCCGTTGTCGTCGCAGTCGATGGCACCGCCGGTGGCGATGTCCTCGGCATCGACCACGCCGTTGGCATCGCAGTCGGTGAACGATTGGCCGCGCACGACGGCGGCACTCAGCAGCAACCAGCCCAGCGCAACGCTTCGGGCAAAGGCTCGTTCAGGACGCACGTTCGTCTCCCATCGTCATGATCGCGAGCAGGGGCAGACCGGGGCACCGGCGCTCCGCCCGCTGTCGCTGGTCCGGCTTCAAGCTACGGCTCGTTGTTACGCTTCAAAGTCGATGTGGCGCCCGGCATCCTGGTCGTCGGCCGCGGGCTGATCGTCATTCTCAGCCTCCGGGTCCACGTCCTCGGGCCGGCTGAAGGCCCGACCCTGGCTGCCCAGTCCCTCGGCATCGGTATGCACCTGGGTGTCGTTGTCGGTGGTTTCAACGGTGGTATCGCGCTCGTCGATGGCCGCGGTCTGCTTGCGATCGGCGCTGGTGCGCTGGGCCTCTTCACCGCTGCGGGCGTTGCTCACCTGCCGTGCGGTCAGGGAGCTCTGCAGGATGGGGCCCACCATGTTGGGAGGCACCGCGGACATCGTTCAGGTCTCCGCCAGTTCACGCACCACACCCCGGGGACGCATCCCCGCGTCGCCACTGCCCTCACCTACTATCGGACCCGCCGGCCTTCAGGCTGCACAGTTCCTTGCCTCCGCAACGGTGCCGCCCAAAGGCTGAACCAGGCCGTGGCCGGGCCGGCCTGGGAAGCGCTGGAAATGCGGCACCGCCCGCTCAGCGGTCATACTCCAGTTCGCCCTTGCGGTGGAACTGAAGCCGCAGCCTGGCCAGGATCGCCGAGTGCATCTGGCTGACCCGGCTCTCGGAAAGGTCGAGGGTGGCCCCGATCTCCTTCATGGTCATCTCTTCGTAGTAGTAGAGCATGAGGATGAGCCGTTCGATCTGGTTGAGCTCATGCATGACCACGGAGCCGAGATCCCGGCGGGTCAGCGTGGTGACCGGATCGAGGCCGCGACGATCCTCGAGGATATCGAGCTCCTGCATCTCGCGGCTGTTTTCGTTGTCGAAAAACTTGCGGGAGAGCGACACCTGCGACACCGTGTTGGCGTCGCGGGCCATCTTCTCGAACTCGCCCCGGCTGACCCGCAATCGCTGGGCGAGTTCGTCGTCGGAAGGGAGCCGCCCGAGCTCGGCCCGGAGCAGCTTGGTGGCGTTGTCCAGCTTG
>CAYVVX010000165.1:3479-9233 GCA_964455315.1 uncultured Planctomycetales bacterium
GCCCGGCTGCGAACCAGCCGCGGCACCCAGTCCATGGTCCGCAGCTCGTCCAGGATGGCCCCGCGAATCCGGGGGGAACAGTAGGTCTCGAACTTGACCCCGCGATCCAGGTCGAAGGCCTCGATCGCATCAAGCAGCCCGAAGATGCCCGCTGAGACGAGGTCCTCGACGTCGACCTCGCTGGGCAGCTTGGCGGAGATCCGATCGGCAGTATATCGGACCAGGGGGAGATAATTCTCCATCAACAGGTTGCGCAGCTCGCGGGTCGGAGCGCTTCTATAGTCCTTCCACACGGCGAGAATATCGACGCCGGTTTCCACCATCGGTCACCTCCCACATGTGCCGTCATCGTCGCGACGCCTGCGTTGACCTGCCGGCAGTCGTGCCCCCAGGGGACGACGCGGTGCCGCCCGGCGGTGTCGGGTCGGCCGAGGCCTCCGTCGAATCCCCGGGCTCGTCCGCTCCCTCGAACAGCTCGCGGTAGCGCCGCTGAGCGTGGTCGTCGAGAACGCGCCAGGCAATCCACCCAACCAGCAGCCCGCCGGCGCAGAACAGAACCAGCGCCCAGACGGCCCGCAGGAGAATGGTTTCGACAGGATTCCCCGCGAAGAGACCCAGCAGAACGGTAACACCGAACGCCAGGAACCCGAGAGCAGCCCCGCACAACCTCACCATGTCGGCAACATCCCTGTCGCAGAGGTCAACTTCAGTGTAACGGCAGCCGGCAACGGCGGGTTTAGCTCATTCGCCGGCTCAAGGGAAAGGACCATACGATAGATTTGCCTCCATCACATGAACATGTTCATGACCCGATAAAACAGTCCGCGCTGGGCTTCCCCGCGACCCAGTTCACGCGACAGCCGGGCCGCGGATGCCGACAGGCACTGGCTGGCCGAACAACGCGGATATCCCAGCATCACCGGGCGACGCTCGCGCACCGCCAGGGAGACATGCTCATCCTTGAGCACGTAGCCATGGTCGCTGACCGGCAGATGCAGGAACTTCGCGGCCACGCCGCTGATGCGCTCGTAGACCTCGCGCCCTTCCTGGCGGCCGGCGGCCTGGTTGACCACCAGGCCGATGGAGGCGTCCGGGTTGCGGGTGTGGATGCCGCCGCCGGCGAAGGTGGCCATGGCCTTGATCATGCCGTAGGCGTCGGTGATGGCGGTCGGCTCGGGGGTGGCCAGGACCAGCACCGTGTCGGCCAGGCAGGCGAAGGCCACCACGTTGCTGGAAATGCCCGCGCCGCAGTCCAGGATGACCACGTCGAAGCGGCTCTCGATCCGCTGGATGCTCTCCATGAGCTGGTGCCGCTCGAACTCCGAGAGGTTGGCCAGCCGGGCGACGCCGGAGGCCCCGGGAACGAAGGCGATGTGGCCAGGCGCGTCGATGACCACCTCGTCGATCTCGCGGCGGCCGGCGATCAGGTCGGACCAGGTGCAGGTCGGCTCGACGCCCAGCACGATGTCCGCGTTGGCCAGGCCCATGTCGGCGTCGAAGAGCACCACCCGATGACCACGTGCGGCCAGGGCGATGGCGATGTTGACCGCGTACATGGTCTTGCCCACGCCGCCCTTGCCGCTGGCCACGGCAACCACGTGGGCCCTGGCCGACGGCTCGTTGATCTGGGCGACGAGCTGGCGGAGGCGCTGGGCCTGATCCGGCCGGCGGCCGGGATCATCCTGCGGGTGCATGGTCGGTCTCCGTACCGGCCCCCGACGCGCGGGGGGGGGTCAGGCGAGGTGCTCCACCCCGCGGCTCGATGCGGCGGCTGGCGCGGCATCCTGCCGCCCGCCGCTCAGCACCATCTGGGCAATGCGTCGCGCGTGCCCCACTTCGATATCGTCCGGCACGTCCTGCCCGGTGGTCAGGTAGGACAACCGCAGGTTGAGCCGGCTGGCGGTACTGAGCACCACGCCGACGCCCACGGCCTCATCCAGCTTGGTGAACAGCACCCGCTCGGGGGCCAGCACCGCGAAGCTCTCCGCCACTTCCAGCAATTGCTGGGCGGAACTGGTGCAGCTCAGGACCAGGTGAACCTCCAGCGGGCGCTGCCGGGGCCGGTTGTCGCCGTCCGGTCCGGTGCGGGCGGCGTCCAGGAACGTCTTCAGGTCGGACAGGCGCTGGGTGTCCCGCTGGCTCCGCCCGGAGGTGTCGATCAGCACCAGGTCCAGGTGGCTCATGCGGTCCAGCGCGGCGGTCATGTCCGCTGGGGAGAACACGATCTCCAGCGGCACGTTGAGAATCTCGGCGTAGGCCCGGAGCTGTTCCACCGCGGCGATGCGGTAGGTGTCGATGGTGATCAACCCGACCCGCCGGCCTTCGCGAAGCTTGAAGTGCGCCGCCAGCTTGGCCACCGTGGTGGTCTTGCCCACGCCGGTCGGACCCACCAGGGCCACGTAGCGCGTCGAGCCGTCCGGCACCAGTTGCACCGGCTGGGCCTCCGGCAGCATCTGCTCCAGGCACTCGACGAGGATGGTGGGGGCGATCTGGCGGATGGCCACCGGATCGGGGCGCTGGCCGCGGGGCACGTCCAGCTTCAGGTTGGCCCGGGCGATGACCTCGCGGGCCAGTTCATCGGCCACCGCCTGGGAGATCAACTGGGTGTAGAACTCGCGGAGATACTCGGGAACTTCGCCGGGGGCGACGGCGGCGGCGGCACCGATGGGCCGGTCGAGAAGCTGTCGGACCATCTGGCGCAGCTCGCCCATCTCCCCCTTGAGGGAGTCGGCGAAGGAGGACAACTCCCCGGCGGGCGGCTGCGGCGCGATGGGCGCCGGCGGGCGGGCGGCCGGCGGGGCCGACCGCATGGGCATCGACGGAGGCTGGCGCGGTGGGATCGGCCGGCGCGGCGCCGAGCGCCGGGCGGGGGCCTCGGTCACCAGCGCGGAGCGCTCCTGCCCCAGGCGGGCCCGGCGTTCACCGGCCGGCAGCATCCCCGCGTCGCGGCTGGCGGTCACCTCGACCACGATGCGGGCGCCCACACCCAGCAGGCCGCCCTTGCTGAGCGTCCGCGTGTGCAGGATGATCGCCTGCGGGCCCAGGTCGCGCTTGACCTTCTCAAGCGCCTCGGCCATCGAATTACCCTGGTACGTTCTCAGGTCCATCTGACAACACCACCAATCCCAGCGACCTTACTTCCACGCCGCGCACCACTTCATTGAACGACATCACGGGCACATGCGGCATGGTCGACTCGATCAGCCGCCGAACCCACATGCGCACCTGGGGCGAACACAGCAGGGCCACGGTCTGCCCGCCGGCCTCGGGCCCGGCGAGTTCCATCCGCTCGCGAACGGCGTTGACGATGCGTCCCTGGAGTCCGGGTGACAGATTGAGGAACGAGCCGCGCTCGCCGCGTTCCACGTGGGAGTTTATGAGATCCTCGAGCTTCGGATCCAGAGTCACAACGCGGATCGCGTTGCGGTCATCCTTATACACCTGACAAATGGTTCTGGCCAGTGCATGCCGCGCATACTCTGTGAGAATATCCGTGTCCTTGGTCCGCGGGGCCCAGTCGCCGAGCGTCTCCAGGATGGTCTCCAGGTCGCGGATGGGCACCCGCTCGCGAAGCAGGTTCTGCAACACGCGCTGCAGGTCCCCGACGCTGACCAGCGACGGGATCACGTCCTCCACCGCCTTGGGCGACTTCTCCTTGAGCGCGTCCAGCAGCCGATGGGTCTGCTGCCGGGTGAGCAGCTCATCGGCGTGGCGCTTGACCAGCTCGGTCAGGTGGGTGGCCAGCACGCTCGAGCACGGGACCACCGTGTAGTGGCGCTGCTCCGCGTCGGTCTTCTGGTTTTCGCCGATCCACAACGCCGGCAGCCCGAAGGCCGGCTCCTTCGTCTCGATGCCCACCACCGGTGCCGAGACCATCCCGTTGTCGATGGCCAGCAGGTAGCCGGGCATGCACTCGCCAGCGGCCACGGTCACGCCGCGCAGCTTGATGTGGTACTGGTTGGGCTCCAGCTTGAGATGATCGCGGACCCGGATGGGCGGGACGATGATGCCCAGGTCGCCGGCGATCTGCCGGCGGATGTTGGTGATCCGGTCGAGCAGGTCCCCGCCCTGCTTGCGGTCGACCAGCCGGATCAGACCGTAGCCCACCTCCAGCTCCATGGGGTCCACCGTCAGCAGCGACTCGACATGCTCGGGCTTCTTGGCCTCGGCCCTGGCGGTCGCGGCGGCGGCGGTGGCCACCGCGGAGCGTGTCCGGGTCAGGACCAGGGCCAGCCCGGCGCAGCCCCCGCCCAGGATCATCAGCGGGATCTTCGGGAGCGGTGTCAACGACAGCAGGGCCAGGAAAACGGCCGCCAGCACCAGGGCGATCGGGCGGGCGGTGAGCTGGTTGAGCATGTCCTCGCCGAGGTTGCTCTTGGCGTTGCTGCGGGTCACCAGCAGACCGGCGGCGATGGAGATGATGAACGCGGGGATGGCCGCGACCAGCCCGTCGCCGATGGTCAGCTTGGTGAACACCTCCAGGCAGCGCATGGCGCCCATGCCCTGCTCGACCATGCCCACGTACAGCCCGCCGATGATGTTGACCACGGTGATGATCAACCCCGCGATGGCGTCGCCGCGCACGAACTTGCTGGCACCGTCCATGGCTCCGTAGAAGTCCGCCTCGGCGGTGATCTCCTCGCGGCGCCGGCGGGCCTCCTGTTCGTTGATCAGGCCCGCGTTCAGGTCAGCGTCGATGGCCATCTGCTTGCCGGGCATGCCGTCCAGGGTAAACCGCGCGGCCACTTCGGCGATGCGGGTGGCACCCTTGGTGATCACCGCGAACTGAATGACGGTGAGGATGATGAAGATGATCACGCCGACGGCCAGCGAGCCGGCGGTGACGAAGTCACCGAAGGTCTGGACCACCTGCCCCGCGGCGGCCTCGCCGTCCTGGGCGTTGGTCAGAATCAGGCGGGTGGTCGCGGTGTTGAGGGTCAGCCGCAGCATGGTCATGGACAGCAGCAGGGTCGGGAAGGAGGACATCTCCAGCGGATGCCGGATGTACATGATGGTCAGCAGCACCACCGCGGAAAGGGTGATGTTGCCGGCCAGCATGATGTCCATCAGCAGCGGCGGCAGCGGCACCAGCAGCACGAAGATCAGCGAGGTCGCCCCGATGGGCAGAATCATCCCGCGGTTCTTCTCCAGCCACTTGGCCGGGGCGGATTGCAGTAGTGCGGGTGAGGTCGCCATGGGGTTTCAGATCGCGCTGCGCATCGGTCCTTATATCAGCGCCGGCAGCCATCGGCTGTCAGCTATCAGCCAGAACGCACCGTAGCTGAGCACTCAGTTCATGCTCGTTGCCATCGGCCGGCGGGTGGACCGGCCGGACAGCTCGTACACGTAGGCCAGCACCTCGGCCACCGCCCGGTAGAACTCCACGGGAATCTCCCGGCCGACCTCCACGCTCTTGTACAACGCCCTGGCCAGCGGCTTGCGTTCGACGATGGGGATGCCGTGTTCGATGGCGATCTCGCGGATGCGCCGGGCCATCTCGTCGGCGCCCTTGGCGATGACCCGCGGGGCATCCATCCGCTCGGTGTCGTACTGGATGGCCACGGCCAGCTCGGTGGGGTTGGTAATGACCACGTCGGCCTTGGGCACCGCGGCCTTCATGCGCTGCAGGGACAACTGCATCTGCACCTCGCGGCGGCGCTTCTTGACCATCGGATCGCCGTCCATGCGGCGCATCTCCTCCTTGACCTCTTCCTTGGTCATGCGCAGGTCGCGTTCGGTCTTGTAGCGCTGGTA
>CAYVVX010000166.1:0-3176 GCA_964455315.1 uncultured Planctomycetales bacterium
CCGCCGATGACCTTCGGGAGCTGGCTCGATTTGTGGTGGAGCGGCAGAAGTAGAAAACGCCGCCTCGACCGGCGCGGGCTCGCCGGCGTAGTACAATGAGATGACTTCGGCGATGGCGTCCGGGCCGGGCCCGGATGGTGCCGGATTTCGTGAAAGAATGCTGCTTATGAAGTACCTTCCCGCGATCACTGATCCGTCCGACCTGCGCAAGCTCAGCGTTGAGCAGCTCAAGGAACTCGCCGAAGAGGTTCGCCAGCGGATTATCGGCGTGGTCGGCCGCAACGGCGGCCACCTGGCCAGCAACCTGGGCGTGACCGAACTGACCATCGCGCTGCACCGGTCGTTCGACTTCACCAGGGACCGGCTGCTGTGGGACGTGGGTCACCAGTGCTATCCGCACAAGCTGCTGACCGGCAGAAATGAGCGGTTCGAGACCCTGCGCAAGGCCGGCGGGGTCAGCGGGTTTCCCGATACCAGTGAAAGCACCTACGACCTCTTCAACGTGGGTCACGCCGGCACGGCCATCGCCACGGCGCTGGGCCTGGCCAAGGGCGACCAGTTGATGCAGCGCGACACCCGGGTGGTCGCGGTGGTGGGCGACGCCAGCATCGTCAACGGCCTGTCCTTCGAGGCCCTCAACCAGGCGGGGACGCTCGACCGCCAGCTCCTGGTCATCCTCAATGACAACAGCTGGGGCATCTCGCCGACCCAGGGGGCCATGGCCGAGTACCTGGCCAAGTTCCGGGCCAGCAGCCTCTACGAAGAGGTCAAGCAGCGGGTCAAGCAGGTGCTGCCGCGCGTGCCGCTGCTGGGCCAGTCGTTCTTCGACGCCCTCGGGCACATCAAGGAAGGCATCAAGGCGACCTTCTCGCCGCACCAGATCTTCGAGCAGCTCGGGTTCATGTACGTCGGGCCGGTCGAAGGGCACGACATCGCCCATCTGGTCGAACTGTTCGAGCTGCTCGGCAAGGTCAATCATCCGGTGCTGCTGCATGTGCACACCAACAAGGGGCAGGGCTCGGACTTCGCCCGCAAGGAACCCGGGCGGTTCCACTCGCCCAGCGCGTTCGTGGTCGAATCCGGCAAGGTCACCGTCCAGAAGGGCTCCGGCAAGAGCTGGACCAGCGCGTTCGCGGATGCCCTCGGCGAACTGGCCCGCGAGGAGCCGCGCCTGTTCGCCATGACCGCCGGCATGCCCGACGGTACCGGGCTCGAGAAGTTCGGCCAGACCTTCCCCGACCGCTGGAAGGACATCGGCATTGCCGAGAGCTGCCTGGTGGACATGGCCGCCGGCATGGCCAAAGCGGGTATGAAGCCGGTGGCCGCGATCTATTCGACCTTCCTGCAGCGGGCCTTCGACCAGATCTTCCAGGAGGTGGTGCTGCAGGAGTTGCCGGTGATCTTCTGTCTCGACCGTGCCGGCCTGGTCGGCGGTGACGGCGCCGTGCATCACGGCTTCCTGGACATCGCCTACCTGCGCGGCTTCCCCAACATGATCGTGATGGCCCCGGCCGACGAGGCCGAACTGCTGGCCGCGCTGCGCTTCGCGGTGAAGCAGGACCAGGCCGTCGCCATCCGTTATCCGCGCGACAACGTGCCCGAGCCGCT
Organism: uncultured Planctomycetales bacterium; assembly: GCA_964455315.1. Lineage (GTDB taxonomy): Bacteria > Planctomycetota > Phycisphaerae > UBA1845 > PWPN01 > CAYVVX01. Next base: position 1,609 of record CAYVVX010000166.1, read on the forward strand.
CAACGGCTGCCCGTCGTTCGAGCTGGGCAGGTCGCGGATCGTCCGCGAGGGGGCCGACGCGACCATCCTGGCCTACGGTGCGACCGTCAGCCACGCCCTGGACGCTGCCGAACTGCTGATGACCGAGAACGTCTACGTCCGCGTGGTCAATGCCCGCTTCGCCAACCCGATCGACACCGCGATGGTGTCCGAGGCGTTGTCCAGCGGCCGCCCGGTGATCACCGTCGAGGATCATTCCATCGCCGGCGGCTTCGGCAGCGCGGTGCTGGAGGCGGCCGCGGCGATGCGGCTGCCGACGCAGCAGCTTGTCCGCCTGGGCATGCCCGCCGACCGGTTCATCCGTCACGGCTCCCGCGCCGGGCAGCTCGCCGAGTGCGGCATCGACGCCGCCGGCATCGCCGCGACCGTGCAGGCCGAGCTCACCGGCCAGGCGCGCGTGCGCGAGCCCCTGGCAACCGAACGCCCGGCCATCCGCGACGCAGTCCGGCGGTGAGACTGACCAGATCCGGCTGCAAGAGATGCCATTTCTGGTTCGGGCCTCGGACAAGCAGGGCGTTATTACTTGACAGGGAAGGCCGCCAATAGGAGGATGTGGGAGGTCGAACAGAGTCCATTGAGCAAGGCGTTGTTTTCTCCGGATGGATCCACAGCCTTCAAAACCGACGCCGAAGCGTGGGTATCTGTCACTGGATGCAGTGAATCCGGCTGACGGCTCCCATTTTGAGGTCTGGATAAGCAGGGAAAGGGCTGAGGCGGTTGCGAAACGCGGCCGCCATGCCGTTTGTGAGATGGGATACGTCGTTTCAGAAGTGCTGCGGAAACCTCGGAGAGTTTACGAGGGAGTTCGGTGGGAGGGGGATCAGGATAGGCACCGTGCCACCGACGAATGGCTCTGCTATATTGGGCTGCCCACCGCCGATTTTCGGACCCCTGATTCGGACCGGCCTTCCCAGCCGGGCAAGGGCAAATTGTTTCTGGTGTTCGTCAACCGAGACAGGATCGCCTATAACTGGCGCTGGGAGCCCGCTGCGGAGGGCACGGTAGATGTTCCTTGTGGCCAGGGCGATTCCGAGTCACGGTTTGGCAAGCAGGTGCTTTGATGACACCGCAAGAACTCGTTCAACATGTGTTGACCCATCATGCTCGCGCGGGGGCGTTCGAGCCCTTCGCCTACTACGACCCCGATGGCGATTGCATCGAGTTTTTTGTCTCGGACGAACCATTCCTCGCTGAGCGTGTCGATGAGTGGGTGACTGTCTACCACGGCGAACAGAGCGGCGAGATCATTGGATCTTTGCTGAAGGGCGTGGCCAGCCTCCTCAAGCAATACCCCGGTTTGGCCATCGACATCGAGTGCGGGCACGTCCGGCTTTCGCACATCCTGAGGGCGCGAGCCTGGAGCATCGGTGATGAGCTGGTCCGGCGAAGCTATAAGAAGGTGATCGAAGTCGCCGAGGAGCGATCAATCACCACCGATTTGCAGCCCGCCTGACCGTTCCCTGGTCAGGACCCCGGTTGCGATCCTCCCCATCCCCTTGTACATATGTTCTGCCCCGCGTTGAGGCGGC
>CAYVVX010000166.1:3186-9228 GCA_964455315.1 uncultured Planctomycetales bacterium
AGGCGGCGGACAGACCCCATCCTGAGGATACCTCCATGAGCGCGTACGCCCTCCCCAAGCTGCCCAAGAACCCCCGGCTCCGCAAGAAGCAGGTGTTGCTGGTCGCCAACGGCGATCTTCGCCTGTCCGCCAACCAGAAGTGCTGGCCCGCCCAGCAGGAGATGGAGCAGGCCCTGACCCGGGCGGTGGCCGAGGCCGGCTACGAGCTGGTCCGGGCCCATCCCTACAAGGACGACGAGCAGCACGGCTTCATCGGCTCGCAGAAGGAGGGCATGGAGATCTTCCGTCAGATCGATCCGACCGCGCCGCTCATCGTCGCCGAGGCGGTGTGGCAGTATTCGCATCACCTGCTGCACGGCTTGATCAGTCACCAGGGCCCGGTGCTGACCGTGGCCAACTGGTCGGGGACGTGGCCCGGCCTGGTGGGGACATTGAACCTCAACGGCTCGCTGACCAAGGCGGGGGCGCGCTATTCGTCGCTGTGGAGCGAGGACTTCACCGACGATGCGTTCCGCCGCGGATTGCGCAAGTGGCTCAAGACCGGCAAAGTCCGCCACGACACCTCCCACGTCCGCCCGCTCAAGTCGGTGAAGATACCCGGCCGCGAGCAGAAATTCGGCCAGGCCCTGGCCCTGCAGCTTCAGCGTGAGAAGGCCATCATGGGCGTCTTCGACGAAGGCTGCATGGGCATGTTCAACGCCATCATTCCCGATCACCTGCTCCATCCCACCGGCGTGTACAAGGAGCGGCTCAGCCAGTCGGCGCTGTACTACGAGACCACCCAGGTGTCCGACGACGAGGCCCACGCGGTGCGCCGCTGGATGGAGGAGCGCGGCATGACCTTCGTCACCGGCCCCGACGAAGCCTCCGACCTGACCGATCATCAGATCTTCATGCAGTGCAAGATGTACATCGCCGCGGTGCGCATCGCCGACGACTTCGGCTGCGCCACCATCGGCATCCAGTACCAGCAGGGGCTCAAGGATCTGCTGCCGGCCAGCGACCTGGTCGAGGGCACGCTGAACAACACCGATCGCCCGCCGGTGCGCAGCCGCGACGGCAGCCGCGTGCTGTACGCCAACGAACCGCTCCCGCACTTCAACGAGGTGGACGAGTGCGCCGGGCTGGACGCGCTGATGACCTGCCGCGTGCACCGGGCCATGGGCCAGCCGGTGGAGAACACGCTGCATGACCTGCGCTGGGGCGACAAGGATGCCTCCGGGACGGTCAAGGACTACGTCTGGGTGTTCCTGATCAGCGGCTCGGCCCCGCCGGCCCACTTCGAGGGCGGCTGGGCCGGCGCCAGCAGCGAGCGGCAGCCGGCCATGTACTTCCGCCTCGGCGGCGGCACCCTCAAGGGCGTGTCCAAGCCCGGGGAGATCGTCTGGTCGCGCATCTTCATCGACGGCGACCGCCTGCGCATGGATCTTGGCCGGGCCGGCGTGGTCGCGCTGCCCGAGGAGGAGACGCAGCGACGCTGGAACGCCACCACCCCCCAGTGGCCGATCATGCACGCCGTCACCTACGGCGTCACCCGCGACCAGATGATGGCCCGCCACAAGGCCAACCACATCCACGTCGCCTACGCCACCGACGCCGCCGCGGCCGACAAGGCCATGCTCGCCAAGGCCGCGATGGCCGACGCGATGGGGATGAAAGTGTCCATCTGCGGCACGCGCAAGGGCGGCAAGAGTTGGTAGGAAGCAATGGGTGATCGGCAGCGGCCGGCCCCCGTGCCGGCTGTTTCGCGCGGAACACCGTGAATACCTGAGAATTGCCGCGCTCCTGTGGTACCATACCCTTCATGCGTATCCTGCTCAGCAACGACGACGGCGTCCTGGCTCCCGGCCTGGCGGCGATGTACGAAACCCTCAGCGAACTCGGCGACGTGACCGTGGTCGCCCCGGAGACGCCGCAGTCCGCCGCCGCCCACGGCATCACTCTGCACGGGCCGCTGCCGGTGCGGAGGATCCATGTACAGGAGGCGTTTCACGCCTGGAGCGTGGACGGCCGGCCGGCTGATTGCGTCAAGCTGGCCGCTGTGGAACTGCTGCCCGAGCCGCCCGACCTGGTGGTCAGCGGCATCAACGACGGCGCCAACGTGAGCATCAACGTGCTCTACTCCGGCACGGTGGCCGCGGCCGCCGAGGGGGCCCTGCTGGGTTTCCCCGCCGTGGCGGTGTCGCTGGAGCGCGGCGTGGAGCGCGACTTCCGCCAGGCCGCGTCGATCGCACTGGACATCATCCGGCAGCTTCTGGACGGCGGGCTGGCGGCCGGAGAACTGGTCAACGTGAACATCCCCGACCTGACGCCGGGCCCGCCGCGCGGCGTCCGCGTGGTGCCGATGGGCACGCGGGTCATGGAAGATCGCTTCCACCGCTTCGCCGCGCCGGACGGGCGCGACTACTACTGGTTCGGCGGAGGCGCCATCTATCGTCCCGCCGGCTCTACCGCGGCCAGCGACCTGGATGCCCTCCACGAACGCTGCGTGGCGGTGACGCCGCTGCAGTTCGACCTGACCCGGTACCCGCGAATGGAGGATATGTCCAGACAAAAGTGGAACCTGGGCAGCGGTCATGAGTGATCAGTGCCGGGCCCGGACGGAAGTGCGACCATCCGTCGTCGCGCGAAACCCGATCATGAATCGGTATCATGTGCGGCTGAATTGCCGCACTGCCAGGTGATGTTGGTCACGGGCAGCTCCCGCTACGGCTGACAGCTGAAAGCCGACAGCCGTGCGCAATTGTCCCTCACGGCTTCTTGAACAGGTAGCTCGTGCATTCATGCGCCGTCGTCGCAATGCCAGCCAGAAGTATCACGACCGCGTCGCCGGGCGCTACGAGAGCATCTACGACGACGCCTGGTGGCGCTGGCACGACGGGCTCACCTGGGACCACCTCAAGCGGTTCCTGCCCGCCGAACTGCGGGCCCCGGTCATCGACCTCGGCTGCGGGTCCGGCAAGTGGGGTCGCAAGCTGCTCAAGAGCGGCTACCCGGTCACCTTTCTGGACAGCTCCGCGAAGATGGTTGACGAGGCCCGCTACCAGTTGGGTGAAGGCGGCGATGCCGACCGGGCGTCGTTCATGCAGGCCGACCTGGTCGACCTCGCCGCCCTGCCCCGGGACCATTTCGCGCTCGCGACCGCCATGGGCGAGCCGATCGGCTGCACCGCCGATCCGTCCACGGCACTGAAGCAGATTCACGGCGTGCTCTCGCCCGGCGGTGTACTGGTGGCGACCTTCGACAACCGCGTCGCCTGTGTTGACCACTACATCCAGGAGGGCGATGTCGAGGCGCTGCAGCGATTCCTGCGCACCGGGCGGACGCGCTGGCTGACCCGCGATCCCTCCGAACAGTTCGAGATCCACACCTTCGAGCCGGCTCAGCTTCGCCGGTTGCTGGAGGCGGCCGGCTTCGAGGTGGTCGAGCTGATCGGTAAATGCGTGTTGTCGCTGCGCCAGCACCGCGCGTTGCTCGAAGACCCGGTCTCGCGCCGCAAGTGGGCGGCACTGGAGCGGACCCTGGCCAGGGACGAGGCCAATTTCGGGCGCTGTCCCCATCTGCAGGTCGCGGCCAGGAAGCGACCCGCCTGATCCCGCCGGAACCCCATCACCGGGAGACCCCGCCATCGGTGCGGCCAAGGCGCGGTGCAGCCTTGCGGCGCAGTTTTCGGTATGATGCCGTGACCATGTTCGTTCACTCCAGATTGATCAGGAATTCCGCGTTGCTGGTGTCGCTGGTGGTCGCCGGCCACCTGGCCGGCTGTCGCACGCCGCCGGCGGGTGATCCGGTGGACACCACGCCCGAGGACATCCCCATCCTGTGGGAACAGTCCGGCTCCGATTCGCCGCTGCAGCGTTCCGTGCGGTTCGTGGCTCGGACGCCGGCGGATCTGGCTTTGATCCCCATCACCGAGGTTCCCGTGGATTTCTCCCGCCAGATGGTGCTGCTGACCGCTCTGGGGCCCGCGCCGGGGCGCGAGTTCGGGGTACGCATCACCCGCGTCTGGCGCGAGGGGACGCGCATCCGCGTGGAGGAGCGGCAGATTCATCCGGGCCTGGACACCGGTGCCTCCCTGCAGCGCAGCAGTCCCTGGTGCATGGTGGTGGTGCCCAGGAGCGACCTGAATGTCGAAGGCTACAGCGGTCGGTTGCCGCCCGGCGCCTGGAGGCGCCCGTGATGGTGTCCTGTTGTCCAGATACGCGGGCGTGAGGCATGCACTTTCGCGAGCCCGACACACCGGAGGCGTTGCGGCGGGGGCTTCGCCTGCTGATCGGCCGGTCCGATCTGCACCCGGATGAGGTCGAGTTGCAGGTAGACGGCCTGCTTCACCAGGCCGATCGTTGCCGGCTGTCGTTGCAGCATCTGCTGGTCGCGTCGGACGGCGACGGCGATCAGGCCGCCTGTCTGTGCGTGGACGCACCCGGGCGGACCAGCAGCCTGTTCCTGCCGCCGCTGGAGCAGTCGTCGCATCCGTTCGACTCCCTGGTGAGTCTCGTCACCCGGGTCACGGAGCTGGCCGACTCGCGCGGGGTGCGCCTGCTGCAGGCCATGCTGCCCCCGAAGCATCCCCGCGAGACGGATGTTCTTCGTGCCGCCGGGTTCGAATGGCTGGCCAGGCTGCTTCTCCTGGAGCGCGACCTCGCCAGCCCGCTGCCCCGTGCGGCCCGATTGCCGGAAGTGCGCTGGGTGGATTACGCTGCCGAGACGCACGCTCTCTTCGCCGATGTCGTCGAGGGCACCTACGCGGGCAGCCTGGATTGTGCCGCCCTGACCGGGCTCCGGCGGATTGACGACATTCTGGAGAGTCACCGGTCCACCGGGCAGTTTCTCCCGGAACTCTGGCAGGTGGTCATGGTCGAGGATGCGCCGGCCGGGGCCCTGCTTCTGGGCGACATGCCCGACCAGTGGGCCTGCGAGGTGGTCTACGTCGGCCTGCTGCCTCCGTTCCGCGGGCGGGGCCTGGGCGACATGCTCATCCGCCGCGCGGTCAGCCTGGCCCGTGATCGCGGTGCCGGCAAGCTGATCCTCAGCGTCGACGAGCGTAACCAGCCCGCCCGGCGGATGTACACCCGTTTCGGGTTCGACGAAGTCGGCCGGCGGGAAGCCTGGATTCGCATCCTGGGTTGTGTCGACGGCTGATTGCGGAGAAGCTCGATCCATGCCGGCATCGCTGATCATCGCCGCGTTCATCACCGCAGCGCCGGTGGATGAGCGGATCAACCTGGTCGAGTTCGCCCGCGTGGTGGAGTTTCAGGGTGACGGTGCGGTGCCGATCGGCGATCGCCAGCGCGGAACCGACGGCTGGGAAGCCTACCCCGGGCCCGACGGGAGCTACATGATCGGCGTTTGCTGGGACTCCCCCCGCGACATTGCCGAGGTGGGCATCGAGTTTCGCCACGCGATCGGGAATCGCGGCGAGATCAAGGTCCAGTTCTGGCGTGAGGAGGAGCACGGCCGGGGGAACGATACTTCCATCGTGCTTGAAGCATCCGGGCGGGGAGCCTGGGTGACGCTGACCGGCGACTGGTGGGCCGGCGATCGGGATGTGAATTACCTGGTGGCGCCGCCGGCTGATCCTGCTGATCGCCCAGGCGTCAGGACTGCGGCCTGCTGCCGCACCACCCGCCTGCGGTTCCTGTGCGGTGGTCGCGAGCCGCCGCCGGTCCGCTACCTGCGGGCTTATGGCCCGGAACCGGTCCGCGAGGCGTCATTCCACATCGACCTGGCACCCGACGCCGCCCTCAAATGGCCGCTGCGGGTCGAGGCGGTCAACGGACTCATCCTGGAAGGCAGCCGGCCCACCACGACGCGGGCCGCATCGCTCGATGAGGATGCGCCGGTGGTGCAGATTCGCTACGTGGACTGTCCGCCCACGGCTCCCAACCATACCAGCGTGACGATTTATCCACGGGATGAGAGCGAGGCGATGAAATTCGCGCCGGGGATGGTGGTTCAAAAGGGGGCTGAGGGGATGAACCTGCCGGGCGGCACGGTCACCGGCCGGCCGTGGTCCCCGGAATCGCGGGGAACGGCTTCCGC
>CAYVVX010000167.1:0-9194 GCA_964455315.1 uncultured Planctomycetales bacterium
CCGTCGAGGCGAACCTCATCAACAACTGGTACCAGGAGGGCGGGAACACGCTGGCGGAAGTGCCGATCGTCCGGGCGATCACGTCGGCCCGCGTTTACGCCCGCGGGAACCTGGCCAATCATCGCTGGCTGGACGCCGACCTGCGCAAGGCGGTCGCGAACCTGACGTTGCTGGATGCGCCGCTGCCGGGCGCGGCCGTCCGCAGGCAGTCCGCGAAGGAGGCTTACGGCACGGTGCTCGATCGCGCCGGGGCGATCCGCCCGAAGCGCGACGCCGCCGATGATCGCATCGTCGCGTCCGTCCGCGCGTCCACCGGCGGCTACGTCGCCGACGAAAAGGAGGCCGGCGGCTGGCCGGAGCTGGCGGCGGCAACTCCGCGGAGAGATCGCGATGGTGACGGTCTGCCGGACGCGTGGGAAACTACCGCCGGTCTCAACCCCGACGACGCGAGCGACGCGGCAAACCCGGTGGGCGGCGAAGGCGCGGGGTCGACAGCTCTGGAAAAATGGCTGAACGAATTGGCGGGGGAGGGATGAATTCGGCATCCGACCGCACCGAGGCAGCTATCCCTCAGGAACTGACATTGCGGCAATGGTTGCAGACAACTGCCGGGGTTATACTGCCATCATGCGATGGCGCCGCAGTTTGTGGCTGCTTGTCCTCTGGGCTCTCGCAGTGCCCACGGCCTGCGATCGCTCCTCCTCCACTTCTACCACTGTATCACCGCCCAGACATTCCCGGGTGGAAGTGTTCGTCAATAACCACGCCTTGGGCGACACGCACGGCTGTTGCGCCGGGTTCACCCCTCTGGCGGGGCGTCACGAAGGCCCCCTCACCTGTGGACCCACCGGTGCCGCATCGAAGTTGACCTGGCAATACCTGCGGACAGACCAGAATGGCGACCACTATCGCTTCGAGTGGAGCGAGATCGACTCATCAGGCGGACCGGGGACAAGGGTGATCGAAACCACCTATCGGGGCGTCGAGCAAACTGTTTTTGAGAACGACCGCCAGCGCGTCATCCTGCGGCCGTGGAGTGAGTGACAGGATGCGCGTTTCATGAGTGCGTCCGGGAGTTTGCACCGGCCGTGAAAACGCCTGGCTCCTTCGCCCCAATGGGGGCCGAGGGTTGTAGCCACGGGTGAAGCGGCGCGGCGGCGCAGCCGCCCGACGCGTAACCCGTGGACACGGGATTCCCGAATCAGTTTCGCCCCGGCAGGGGCGAAGGAACGCTGATGCCCGGCACGTACTCCCAACTCCTGCTTCACATCGTATTTTCGACAAAAGCCCGTCAGCCGTGGATCACTCCGGACGTCGCATCACGCCTGTATGGTTACATCGGCGGCCTTGTCCGGGCCGAGCAGGGGATGCTCTACAGCATCGGGGGCGCCGAGGATCATGTGCACCTCTATTTGCGCTGGCGAGCGGACGGAGCGGTGTCCGACCTCATGCGGACGGTGAAGGCACGGTCGTCCAAGTGGGTGCACGATGCATTTCCGGCGTTGAGCGGGTTTGCATGGCAGGGAGGGTATGCGGCATTTTCCGTGAGCAAGTCGCAGGAGGAAGCGGTGAAGCGGTACATTGCAGGACAGGCCGAGCATCATCGCAAGGAGGATTTCAAGTCGGAGCTGTTGAAGCTGCTCCGTGCCCACGGTAATGAGTTTGATGAGCGCTACGTCATCGAGTGAGTTGCACCCTGCGCTCAGACTTCCTCTGCCCCTCCGGGGCAGAGTACACGCACACCAGGGTACCACGGGTTCCGGTCGCCTGCGGCGACCTTCACCCGTGGCTACATTCCTTCGCCCCGCCGGGGCGTGAAGGTGGCCGGCGGGACTGCCGTGAGGCGATTCGGCGGGTGCGGCGACTCCGGCATCCGCCGCTCTCATTCCTCCCCGCGCACGCGCTTCCTGATCGCGTGATAGGCGGTGATCACCGGGTTGTTGCTGATCAGCAGCGTTTCCAGGATGCGCTCGGGCGGCTGGTAGGTGACCTGCTCGTCGACGATCCTGCCCTCGGCGGTCAGCTTGCCGGTCTTGGTGAACATGGGGATGCGCCCCTGGCCCACCTCGGCCCAGTATTTGCTGTCGAAGTCGGCCAGGAAGTCGACGCCCACGTCGTAGCGGAAGGTCTTGTCCGGCTCGGTGTAGCCGTCGGTGTAGATGTTGTAGTACTTGCCCTGGTAGATCATGCGGTGGCGCACGCGCCCGGAGGGCAACTTCTCGAACCACTGGTGCATGTAGGAGAACTCGAACGACGACAGGTTCAGGCCCGGGAAGATGCGGGTCAGCCACAGCGGCGCGGCCCGGCCGACGATGGTGCCGCCGCCGATCATCAGCTCGCCCTTGCCCACCGGGTAGTTGGGATTGCCGGGCTCAGGCAGCAGTTTCTGGTACGACTCGTCGATCAGCGTCAGCGTCCCCGTCGCGGTCATGCCCGGGAAGGTCAGCCGCAGGTAGCTGTCCACCAGCTCGCCGCTCCCGATCGCGTCGGCCGTGTACTGCAGGTGCATGACCGGGTCGGCGACGTTCAGGTCGGTGTCGACGGAGCCGTCCACGATGCCGCCGTCGATGACGCAATGGAAGGTGGCCTTGAGGGCGCCGTCGTCGCCGTCGAGCTGGAACCCGACCGCGTCGGCGGTGACGCCGACCTCCATGGGCAGGGTCGCGACCAGCGTGCGGATGTGACCTTCGACGATGAAGTCCTGGCGCCGCAACATGGCGAGCACGTCGTTGCCGTCGGATGCGGCCGCGGTCGCTTCTGATCCGGCCGGCGCGGAAGCGGGCGCCGATCCCGCGGCTGAAGGGGGCCCGGCCTTCACGGCGATGTCCTTGATCCGCCGGGTCAGGTCGACCATGTCCAGCCGGTCGAACACCACGCCCAGGCGCCCCTTGCCGCCCGGCTCGGGCAGGGCCAGGTTGCCGGACAGGACCCCGTGGGATGATCCGAAACCCAGCACAAGCTGGTCCAGGTCGATCCGCTCGCGATCGAGGGCGATGCCGCCGCTGACCCCGAGCGGAGAGCCGTACAGGTCGAGCTGCAGATCGCGGCAGGTCGCCGAACCGCGCTCGACGCGCATGCGGCCGCCGGTGAAGGTCAGCTCGGCATCCGCGTCGAGACCGCCCGACGCCGGTCCGACCGCGGCACCGGGCACCAGGGAGCGGGCCGCGCCGGCGTCGGCCAGGCGCACGCCGACCCACAGCCTGCCGCTGTCGAGCTGTGCTGCCGCGGGGGGCGCGCTCATGGCCAGCTCGCCCGTGACCCGAAGCTCGTTGGAGCCCGACGCGCATAGCAACTCGCGAATGTCCAGCTTCGCCGTTTTTCCCTCCGTCGGGAGACGGTAGCCGATATTGAAGGCCGTCTCCCCCGGGCTGCCCGCCTCCTTGTGGAAGTGGGGTGCGGCCGGCACGCCTGTTTCGATCCGCCAGGCGGTGTCCTTCGCGGCGATGGCCCCGCGGGCGTCGATCTCGCCGGATGCGATGTCGAGGCTCACGTCCAGGTCAGCCGTCCCGCCCAGCCCGAACTGCCGGCGCAGCCTGGCCAGTTGCGGATGCCAGTCGGTCAGTCGCTCGCTGAAGTCCGCGCGAACCGTCGCCGCGAGCCGCCCGCCGATCGCGGCCGGGTCAATCGCCGGTGGATCGCTCAACGCGGCCAGCCACCCGGCGACCGGCGGGCCGGGCAGCCCGGTACAGGTGCCGTTCAGCGATGCCACCTGAAAGCCGCCGAAGGCCGTGTCGTCGGACTCGAACCGCCAGTCGCTCCCGGCCTGGTCCGGGCGGGTCAGGATCATCGCGACCTTCGCGGGGATTCCCACCGGCTTGGTCAGCGGCTCCCCGCCCGGCAGCGTGAACGACGCTTCGCCGGCATCGAGCGTCAGGCTCACCCGGTCGCCTTCGGGCGAAACGACGGACTCGATGTCCGCGCGGATCGCGCCGGAGAGATGCAGGTCGCGCAGGGCCTCATCCAGCGCCGGGCAGAGGGTCGGCAGGGCCTGCAGGTCGTGAATATCGGCGTCAATGTCGATCCGCTCCCAGGGCTTGGCGGCCGGCGCACCGGAAGCGGCGTCAGCGAGCGGCTGCTGCACCGTCGCGCCCACCACGATCGAGCCGGCGGCATGATCCAGCCGCATCGACGCCGACCGTTCCTGCCGGTCGGCGACGCGCTGCCAGCGGACGTCGAGGGTCATCGCGCAGGTGAGTCCGCGCGGCTTGTCGATCAGGTCGTCCCAGACGATGCCGGCGTCGGTGGTCCGGAGGCGCAGCCCGGCGAAGCTCAGCAGTCCGGCGTCGCCGATGGAGAGTCCGGCCGAGACGTCGGCGACAATTCCAGCGCCTGTTCGATCGCAGTGATCTGCAAGGGCAGATCCGCGCGCAGCTCGACATCGCCCGCATCCGCCGGCAGCCAGGCCGCGAGCAGCTCACGCAAGCCGTCCAGCAGGTCGGACTCGTCGGCGCCGGGCGAGCGACTTCCAGCCGGTCCGTCGACAATGAATTCCCGGCTCCCGCCGCTCTCGTTGAACGAGCACGTCACCCGGCCATCATCGCCGCCGACGCGCACGCCCGCGTCGCCGCAGGTCATTTCCGCGGCCAGTCCGGTGAACGTGCCGCGCAGCTCATGGGGGGCCATCACAGCGAACCGCGCGGCCCGCGGCGCGCCGGCCGGCTTGTGCAGCCAGTCTTCGATCCGCCCCTCGGCCTGCGGCGGTGCCTCCAGCGTCAGTCTGACGTCGGCGGCGTCTTCGTTTGGCGCGATACTCAACGCGGCGCTGAGCGGACCTGTCCAGGCGGTGTTCGGCAGCGATTCGGCCAGCGCCGGCCACGCCGTGAGCAGCTCTTCGCCGCGTCCGACGCTGATCCGCAGGTCGGCCGACAGCGCGGGCATGGCCCGCACCAGCCAGTTGCGCCCGATTGGCTCATGCTCGTCGGGCAGTGGCAGGTGACCGGTCAAATCGAAGCCGCCCGCTCCGAGTTCCATCCGCAGGGTGCGCGCGGTGACGGCGCGCTCGCGGCGGTGGTAATCGGCGTCGATGGTCAGCCGCTTGGCCATACCGGTGGGGGCGGCGAAGCGCGTCCCATCGCCGTCCCCGGCCCGCAGCGATGATCGCGTGGCGTCGAACTTCAGTACCAGCGTGTCGCCGGCGAGCGTGCGCTGGAAGGCGACCGCGAAGTCGCTTTCGCCACGCAGGGTGACGCCCGCGCGGTCCAGCATCTTGCGCAGGTCCGGCAGCTCCCTGGCCAGTTGCTCCCAGCTTCGCACCTGCCCGGTGAGCCGCAGGGACAGCGGCTTCTCCGCGTTTGCATCGATCAGCACCGGCGGTTCGCCGGCCTCCGTCGAGCCGCGAATCAGCACCCCGGGCGTGTCCCAACTCACGCGGTGCAGGATCAGCTCCTCCGCGGCCGGGTCCCAGTGCCCGGCGAGTGCCACTGCGGCATCCGGCACGCCGGCCGTCTCGGCGTGACCGGTGCGGGCGATGCGCACGCCGTGGAAGGCGATGCTCAACTCGTGGTCGATGCCGAGGTCCGGGCGGGCGGTGAACTTGAACTCGCCGGTGGTGACGCCGGCCACCTGGGCGATGGGCAGTTGCGACACCAGCGCGACCGGCAGGTCATCCAGGGTCAGGTCGGTCCAGTTGAGGCTGACCTCGCCGTTGAGCTGCTCGTCGGGCTTGAGCGTCGGCACGGTCAGCTCCGCCTCGACCTTGAGCCGGGCGACGGGCGGCAGCGCTCCCCGGGCTTCACCGCGATTCACGGTCGTTCCGCCGGACAGCAGGAGCTTGCCGGTCTGGCGTTCCAGCTCGCAGGCCAGCCGGTCGACACGGAAGTTCTGCTTCGACTCCGGCGTGACGATGTGCAGCACCGTGTTGCGCAGCTCGTAGTGCATGGTCGGGAGCTGGCCCTGCTTCTGGGGCTTCAGGTCCAGCAGGTTGAGCTTGCCTGTTTCGTCGACCGTGACCCACAACTCGGCCGACTCCAGTTCGACGCGGTCCACCTGCCCGGTCCACCAGGTGGCCAGCGGCGTGAATCCGCAGCGGACCACGCCCACCCGGGCCAGCGGCTCGTCCGGCTGACCGGCCGCCCCCGCGATCACCACCTCGTGAAGTTCCACCCCGCCGGTCCAGCCGACCTGCATGTGCCTGATGGACACCTCCCGCCCGAAGTCGCGGGACATCTGGGCGGTGAGCTGGTTGGCGATCCATCCGGTGGGCAGCCACCAGGGCAGGGCCGCGTAGGCGATGGCCGCCAGCACGGTGAGCGCGGCGACGACGCGGACCCATCGCCGCAGGCGCGAGCGCCGTTGGACCGCGTAGCCGGAGAGTGTCGCCAGTTGACTCATGAACGTGCCGGGCTCGCGTGATCGCCGGGATGCTCGCGGGCGCGGCGAAGACCCCGGTCGCCCCGGTGACGAGGCCTGAGCAGAATACCCGGGCGATTGTAGCCTGCCCGGGGGGTGGTCACAATCGGCAACGCAGATGGGAAAGGCTCCGGCCGCGCGACCCCTTCGAGCGCTCACTCCGCGCCGGGCTGCTCGCGGCCGATGGCCGCGCAGATGCCGCGCTTGGACGGGGCCTGGAGGAAGTGCAGCAACCGCAGCCCCGGCGGGGTGGTCATCTGCGGGGCCAGCCGCTCCAGGGCGTGGGTGAAGGTCAGCCCCGAGCGATAGAGCAGCCGGTAGGCGGTGCGCAGCTCGTTCCGCTCCTGGAGGGTGAAGCCCGCCCGGCGCAGCCCGACCGCGTTGATGCCGCTGCAGCGGCCCAGCCGGACGGCCGTGAAGAACGGCGGGACATCCATGTGGATGCTGGAGTTCCCGCCGAGCATGGCCAGCTCGCCGATGCGGGAGAACTGATGCACCGAGGCCCCGCCGGCGAGAAATGCGCCGTTGCCGACCTGCACGTGCCCGGCCAGCAGCGAGGCGTTGACCATCTTGACCTCGTCGCCCAGCACGCAGTCGTGGGCCACGTGGGCGGTGGCCATGATGAAGCACTTGCGGCCGATGACGGTGCCGTGTTCCGTGGTGGTGCCGCGATGGATGGTGACGGATTCGCGGATGACGGTGCCGTCGCCGACGCTGCAGCGCGTCTCGCGCCCGTCGAAGGAGAGATCCTGCGGGTCGCCGCCGACCAGGGCGTGAGGATAGACCTGGCAGTCGGCGCCGATGGTGGTCCTGCCCATGACCGTGGCGTGCCAGAAGATGCGGGTGCGGTCGCCGATGGTGACCGGGCCGTCGATGACGGCGTAGGGCCCGATCTCGGCCAGCGGGGAGATCTCGGCGCGGGGGTCAACGACGGCGGTGGGATGAATGGGCAAGGGAAGCAAGCTCCGACAGCGGTTGCCGAATACCGGTGTGAAGATAGCACGGGGGATGGGCAGCGCCCAGCGGGTGGACTGCGATAGTGCGGCAAGCACGCCTACTGCGGCTCTTTGTCCGGTGCCGGTGCGTTCCGTGCTCCGGCAACCTCGCGACCGCATTCCGGGCAGCGATCCGGCGTGGCCCGGAGGTCGTAACCGCAGGATTCGCAGAGGCCGATGGCCCGGTGATAGAGGCGCTTGGCATGGCGACGGAGCAGGAAGAGCAGGAACGGCAGGGGCAGGATGATCGGGAGCCAGTGGGGGGATACAACAATCCTCACTCCATAGGCATCCATGCTTTGGCTGCCCGGGACATCAAACCACAAGCATTCGAAAGTGTTGCCAAGGGCCAGAATTGTCCCGCAGATCCCATCGTACGTGTGATGAAGCTCCTCCTTGATAAAGCCCTTTCTGGCGATCGAGGCGCTATCCACCCAAACCCATCCCAGCCAGTACCGCCCGTATCCGCTGCGAAGTTCGATGCTGCTTTCACTACCGGTAAGCACCTGCAGGTCGCATGATGTTTTCCTCGTCAGCCCCGCCGGAATGGCGAACACGATCATCAACAGCAGGAGTGCCACCACGCCCCGGCTGCGAAGAATCTCGCGCTTGAACGCATATCCCAGCCATGCCGGACGCATTGATGAAGCCCCGCAAGGTCACCCCAGCAAGCCGATCGCATCGCCCTGCTTTTTTCCTGCTTTCCTGCCTTCCTGATTCGTCCCCTCTTCATCCTACCCCGGGACCAGATGTCCACCGCAGCAGTCAGGGCTCAGATCACCCCGATCCGCTGCAATTGTTCGTCCCTTCCGGTGATCGCGTCGGTGAGCTGGTCGAGGTCGTCGTAGAAGACGTCCACGCCGACCTGCCGGAGCAGGTTGGGGAAAGTGGGGCCGCTCTTGAGGGCGACCACGCGGCAGCCGGCCTCGCCGCCGGCGTAGGCCATGGGCACGGTGCCGGCGATCATCAGCGTGGTGCGGTGGTCGCCGGCGATCTCCTGCAATGCCTCGACGCGGCGCTCGCGGCTTTCGGGCAGCACCTGCTTCCTGTCGAAGTACATCCACACGTTCATACGCGGTTGCGGCAGAGCGTGACCAGGTGGCAGGCACCGAGCTGCTTGAGCAGCTTCAGCGACGTTTCCAGGTGCGGTTGCGGCTCGTCGAGAGCGATGAGGTCGGTGGCCTCGCTGCGTTCGTCGCGGAGCCTGGCGTACTGGAGCACGACCGGCGTCTTGCCCAGCGGCACGCGCTGGCTGTCCGGCGCGTTCAGCCGGTACAGCCGCCAGAAGTCATCCGGCCCGGGCCCGGCGAAGCCGACCTGATCGATGGCCGCCTTGTGCGCCGCCCAGGCCCGCTTGCGGTTGTTCACGATGATGCCGTCGTATTCGATGATGGTGTTGAGGAAGGGCATAGGAGTTGACAGTATGCACGCAGGCAGTACGCAGTGAACCACCCTCGCCTTCCAGGCGAGGATGGTTCACTTCTACTTCGGCACATGGGCGACGATCTTGTCCACGATGTCGTCCGTGCTGATCCGTTCGGCCTGGGCGGCGAAGTTGAGGATGAT
The DNA here is from genome assembly GCA_964455315.1 of uncultured Planctomycetales bacterium. Classification (GTDB taxonomy): domain Bacteria; phylum Planctomycetota; class Phycisphaerae; order UBA1845; family PWPN01; genus CAYVVX01. Next base: position 8,910 of record CAYVVX010000167.1, read on the forward strand.
CCGGTGGCGCAGGACCGGTTTGGCCACCGCGCGGATGTCCTCCCAGTCGACGTTGAACGCGCCGCGCAGGACCGCCCGCGCCTTGGCGGCCAGGATCAGGTTCATCGACGCCCGCGGGCCGGCTCCCCAGGTGACCCACTGGCTGACGAAGTCGGGCACGCCTTCCTGGCCCACCCGCGTGCAGCGCACCAGCCGCTTGGCGTACTCGATCATCGCGTCGGCCGCGGGCACCCGGCGGACGAGCTGCTGGAAGGCGACGATCTGCTCGCCGCTGAGCACCGGTTC
>CAYVVX010000168.1:0-5337 GCA_964455315.1 uncultured Planctomycetales bacterium
ACTACCAGCCCGAGGCGTACATCCCCCAGCGGGACATCTACATCGAGAAGGACGCGTCGCGCAACGACGACCTGGACCGGCTCCGCCTGAGCGCGACCAGCTCGCTGGTCAGCCGGCGGGACACGGTGATCGTGGCCAGCGTCTCGTGCATCTTCGGTCTCGGCTCGCCCGAGGACTTCAAGCGAAGCATCATCACCGTCCGGGCGGGCGAGACGCTGGACCGCGACGAGTTCCTGCGGCGGTGCATCGACCTGCAGTACGCCCGCAACGACATCGACTTCCGGCGGGGGACGTTCCGCGTCCGCGGGGACGTGGTCGAGCTGCACCCGGCCAACGAGGAGTTTGCCTACCGCATCGAGTTCTGGGGCGACCAGGTGGATCGCATCGACCTGATCGATCCGCTGACTTCGGAGACCTTTACCAGCCAGGAGGTGATTTTCATCTACCCGGCGGTGCACTATGTCATGCCCGAGGATCGGGTGGCGGCGGCGGTGCAGAGCATCCAGGCGGAGCTGGATCTGCGGCTGATGGAGCTGCGCCGGCTGGGCAAGCTGCTGGAGGCCCAGCGGCTGGCGGCCCGGACCAGGTACGACCTGGAGATGATCCAGGAGGTCGGCTACTGCAGTGGTATCGAGAACTACTCGCGGCACCTCAACGGCTCGCCTCCCGGCGCGACGCCGTTCACGCTGATCGACTATTTTCCCAAGGATTTCCTGCTGATCCTGGACGAGTCGCACGTGACCGTCCCGCAGGTGGGGGCGATGTACGCCGGTGACCGCAGCCGCAAGGAGGTGCTGGTCGAGCACGGCTTCCGGCTGCCGTCGTGCCTGGACAACCGGCCGCTCAAGTTCGCGGAGTTCGAGAACAAGTGGCACCAGGTGCTGTTCGTCAGCGCCACGCCGGGCCCGTACGAGCTGAAGCAGTGCGGCGGCGAGGTGGTCGAGCAGATCATCCGACCGACCGGCCTGGTGGATCCGCTGGTGTACGTGAAGCCCGCCCGCGGGCAGGTGCCGGACCTGCTGGACCGGATCGGCGAGCGGGCGGCGGTGGGCGAGCGGGTGCTGGTGACCACGCTCACCAAGCGGCTGGCCGAGGATCTGTCGGCGTACATCCAGCAGCGCGGGCTGCGCGGACGCTACCTGCACAGCGAGATCGACACGCTGGAGCGGGTGGAGATCCTCACCGACCTGCGGCGGGGCAACTTCGACGTGCTGGTGGGCGTGAACCTGCTGCGCGAGGGGCTCGACCTGCCGGAGGTGTCGCTGGTGGCGATCCTGGACGCGGACAAGGAGGGCTTTCTGCGCAGCGAGACATCGCTGGTGCAGATGATCGGGCGCACGGCGCGGAACGTGAACGCGGAGGTCATCCTCTACGCGGACAAGATCACCAAAAGCATGCAGCGGGCCATGGACGAGACGGCCCGGCGGCGGGAACTGCAGATCGCCTACAACACCGAGCACGGCATCACCCCGGAGACGATCAAGAAGGCCATCCGCAACAGCCTGGAGCAGGAGATCTCCGCCCGGCGGAAGGTGCGCGAGGCGGTCAAGGCCAACGAGCAGGACTACGATCGTGACGAACTGATGACCATGCTGGAGAAGGAGATGCTCGAGGCGGCCGAGAAGCTGGACTTCGAGCGGGCGGCGACGCTGCGCGACCGGATCAGGGAGCTGGACGCGGCGCCGAAGCTGGAGATGGGCGGGAAGGACGTGGAGGAGGGTCAGGGAACATTCTGGAAGCCGAAGGCGAAGCGATTTCGGAAGTGAATCAGGATGAACCACAGAGACACGGAGACGCAAAAAAGAGGCAATTAAGGCTATAGCAAGGGAATTGCTGAATGGATCTGCTGTGTAATCGAGGCAATGGCGAGCTGGTTATTCCGCGCCAGTCTTCTCTGTGCACTTTGTGCCTCGGTGGTTGATCTGCTTTGGAACGATTGGGAGACGTGAATGGCAGGACTGCGACAGATCAGGGTGGTTCCGGGCGTGAACGTTGGTTGCGCGGGGACGGGTGGGTGAGTGCGCATGAGTGAGCATGTGGACATGCAGCAGCTTCGGCGGTTGTGGGAGTTGGCCCTGGCGGAGGATGGGGCCGACTGCGATGTGACCGGTCGGGTCGCGGTGGATGGGCGGGTCACGGCGACGGGAGACGTGGTGGCGCGGGAGGCGTGCTGCTTCGCGGGGGCGGTGGTGTTCGACATGGTTCGGGAGTCGTGCGCGGGGCAGTTGAGCGTGCACGTGAACATCGTCGACGGCGCGGTGATCGAGGCGGGCACGGTGCTGGCGTCGATCAACGGATCCCTGCAGCGGCTGCTGGCCGTCGAGCGGACCCTGCTGAACTTCATCCAGCGGATGTGCGGCGTGGCCACCATGACCCGGCGGTACGTCGATGTGGTGGCGGGAACCTCCGCACGGATCTACGACACGCGGAAGACGATCCCCGGGTGGCGGGCCCTGGACAAGTACGCGGTGCGCTGCGGCGGCGGGCGGAACCATCGCATGGGGCTGAACGACGCGGTGCTGGTCAAGGACAACCACCTGGCCGGGATCGAGCCGGCCAGGCTGGCGGCGACGGCGGCGGGGATGATCGAGGAGCTGTCCGCCACCGGGACGGCGCCGGCCTTCATCGAGTTCGAGGTCGACCGGCTCGAACAGCTCGACGAACTGCTCAAGGTGGTGGGGATCGACATCATCCTGCTGGACAACTTCAGCCTGGCGGACATGTGCGAAGCGGTGGCGCGGCGCGACGGGCTGGGACTTCGCGGCAAGGTCCAGCTCGAGGCGTCCGGCGGGGTCAAGCTTGATCACGTGCGTAGGATCGCCGAGACCGGCGTCGAACGGATCGCCGTGGGGGCGTTGACGCACTCGGCCCCGGCGGCGGATATTGCGCTGGATCTCCGGGTGGGGTAAGCACTTCCAGTTTTCAGGTCTGACAACTCACAAGGTACTTGTGATTGATTGCTATGTTATCATTGACGCGCAATGGTACGGGCCTTATGTTTGGTGTCTGTTAGGTTTTCTGCACGGGGAGAACTGCGTGGGGAGTATTCGGCACCGGGGGGGTAGCGATGGGGAGCGGAGGAGACAGACCGGGCGGTGTGATGCTGTCCCTGGCGGTCCCGGCGGCGGCGGTCGAACCTTCGCCACGGGTGGTGGAGGTGTGCCTGCGGTTCGGGCTGGAGATGCGCGTCGGCGAGCGGTGCCTGGTGGAGGCTCTGCGGCTGGCCCTGGCGCCGGGGACGGTCACGCTGGTCCGCGGGCCGTCGGGGGCAGGTAAGTCGCTGCTGCTGAGGCAGTTGTGCCGGCAGGTGCCGCTGGCCCGGGAGGTCGGGGCGATCGCTTTCCCGGAGGATGTCGCGGTGGTGGACGCGGTGCTGCCGACGCGCGAGGTGGCCGAGGCCATGGCGCTGCTGACCGCGTGCGGGCTGGGCGAGCCGCGGTTGTGGCTTCAGCGGTTCGGGTCGCTGTCGGAGGGGGAGCGGTTTCGGGTGAAGCTGGCCCGGGCGGTGGGGATGCTCCGGCTGGATCGGCTGCGTCGCGAGGCGGCGGAGGAGACCGCGGAAGAGGTGCACGGAGGGGGACCGGCCGGGCGGGCTCCAGGGGGGGAGGGCCCGCACCGGCCGGCTTTGGGCGGCATGCTCGTGTGCGACGATTTCGGGGCGTCGCTGCATGGGCGGCTGGCCCGGGCGGTGGGGTGGAACCTGCGGAAGCTGGCGGCGCGGGAGCGGCTGGCGGTGGTGGTGGCGACGACGCGGGAGGATCTGGCGGCGGATGTGGTGGTCCGGCTGGGGGGCGGTGAGGCGAAGGCAGAGTTTTCTAGTGGTGAAGAAGATTGCGCTGGTCGTGCCATGACCCCGGTCGAACAGCGGTGCCACACCGCCGGCGGGGCGAACTGGCTGCGACATTCCAGTGCGCTGCCGGCTCCGCCGGTGTTCGAAGGGCAACTGCGGATCGAGCCGGGAAAGCTGCGCGACTACGCACCGCTGGCGGCGCTGCATTACCGGAGCGACCGCCTGGGATTCATCGACAAGGTGTTCGTGTGCCGCGATGACACGGGCCAGGTGCTGGGGGCGGTGGTGTACGGGCGGCCGGTGCTGGAGCTGTCCCAGCGAAACCTGGCGACCGGCGGGCGATTCGTGCGGCACCCGCGGCGGTTGAACGCGGAGATGCGCGTTCTCAAGCGGCTGGTGGTGCATCCGGACGTGCGCGGCTGCGGGGTGGGCGCGTGGCTGGTGCGGCGGACGCTGCCGGAGGCGGGCACGCGGTTCGTGGAATGCCTGGCGGCGCTGGGGGCGGTGCATCCGGTGTTCGAGCGGGCGGGGATGCGGCGGATCGGGGTGGGACGCGACGGGGAGGACGTGCAACAGGCCATGGCGGAACTGGAGCAGCTCGGCGTGGACCCCTGGTCGGCGGAGTTCCCGGAGGAGGTGCGGAGGAAACCCGGCCTGCGGCGGCTGGTCGCGGCCACCGTGGCGGGGTGGTACCGGGCGACGACCGGCGGGGGCGAAGCCCGCATCGGAAGACAGAGCCTCTCGGTACTGGTGGGGACGTTCCGGCAACTGGTGGGCTCGCGGCCGGTGTATTACCTGTGGGAGCGGGAGGGAGAGAAGTGCCGAGTGCTGCGTTCTGAGTGCTGAGCAACGGTCTTACCTGTGGGCGGCCGGAGGGCGGAGTCGCGCCCGGCTTCCGGCCGCCTCCTTCCTGGGAATTGGAGGGGGCAATGATGCGCGTTGGGGATGTGGTTCGCCGGGCGGTGCGCCCGCTGGCGTCGCGGAAGGTGCGGGTGGCGCTGGCCACGGTGCTGGCGGCGTACTTCGTGGAGTATGGGCTGGCGGTGAGCGAAGAGGTGGTACTGACGGTGCTGGGGGTGGGCGTGGCGCTGATCCTGGGCATCGCCCATGAGGACGCGGGGCGAAGTGAGAAGTGAGAAAGGAGGGAAACGGAAATGAGCAGGCGATGTGCTGTGATGTGCGGCGGCGCAGTGATGATCGCGTCTGTTGTGAGCGGCTGCATGGGCGGCGACGCGGGGCTGGAGTTGTCCGCGGCCGACGCGCTGACCGCGGTGGCGGGGCAGATGGAAGTGACCCTGAGCGAGTACCACCAGGAGGTGGTTCAGGCTGACAACGGGCGCGAGGCCGAGGTGATCGCGGCGTTCACCGGGCGGGTGCGCACGGACGCGGCTGACGAATCCGCGGTGGACGGGCACGCCGGGGAGTTCGCGGCGGCGCTGGGCAGGATCCGCGGCGACCGGGAGGTGGAGTTCGAGCGGCGCGGCGCGGCCCGGGACAACGTGGGTGTTCTGCGCGAGGTGGCGGGCGGGTTGCGCAGGCTGGCCGTC
>CAYVVX010000168.1:5347-9159 GCA_964455315.1 uncultured Planctomycetales bacterium
GCCGTCGAGAGCCTGACGCTGGACGGGGAGATGAGGCGGTACCTGGAAGGGTGGATGAATCGAAAGGCGGAAGTGAGCGGTGAACAGTGAGAAAGGGGGATGGCGATGGACGCGAAAGTGACCGAGGAGCTGGAGAAGCTGCTGGCGGTGCTGGAGACGGGGGCGGCAGCCAGGGGGCGGGACGATGCGATCGCGCGGGTGCTGGGGCAGGCGGGGCGGCGGACGGAGGTGCGCAGTCTGCGCGACGCCGCGGAGGTGGCGGCGTTTCGGCAGGCGCTGACTGACGGGCTGATCCGGGCCGACACGGTGAACCGGCTGCTGCGGTTGATCCACGAGATCGTCGTGCGGCTGGTGTGAGCGCGGGCGGAGTCGAGGATCTGCACGCGAAACGGCCGGCACGGGGCCGGCCGCTACTGGAGGAAGTGGGTTGGGGTGGGAACAGGTGGGTGTGCTGGTGGGGGTGTTTTCGCCGCTGGTGGGCGTGCCGATGACCCTGGTGGTGCTGTTCCTGCGGGGCATTCGCGAGACGCAACTGGCGGCGTTGAACGAGATCAGCCGGCGGATCGACCGCATGGAGGCACGGCTGGAGGAGCTGGCCAGGTTCGTCAGCGACGTGGAGCGGGAGTACGCGACCAAGGAGGAGTGGCTGCGCGAGTCGATGCTGGCGCGGCAGCGGCTGGACCGGCTGGGCGAGGCCATGGCCCGGGCGGAAGCCGAAGCGGCGATCGCCGCGCGAAGGTCAGAGGAGAGGGAGGGGTCGTGATGGGCGAGCGAAACGGCGGCGTGCGGCAGATCAAGCGGGTGCGCCACGAGGTGCTGGTGGCGCTGAAGATGCTGTATCCGGCGGCGCTGCAGGGAGATCAGATCCTGCGCACGCTGCTGGTCATCTACCCCCAGCTCGAGTGGGACCAGCTCCGCAAGGACCTGGCCTACCTGGCCGAGAAGGGGTACGTGCAGCGGATCATCGCGGAGACCGAGGCCGAGCCGCGGCTGACCTCGTGGCGGCGGCGCTGGTTCCGGCTGACCTCGAGCGGGGTGGAGGTGGCGGATCACTGCGTGGAGGACAAGGCGTTGGAGGAGTAGGGAAGTGATGAGTCATGAGTGATGAGTAGGGGGGAGCAGTGCTGAGTTCTGAGTGCTGAGATGAGGTGTGCCGCGTGGTAAGGGTCGGCGCAGAAAAGAAGGCGGGGGGGGTGCCCGCCTTCTGGATCGAATCCTGGTCATAGCGCTGACCGGCTGCTCGTCGCAGCGATCAGTCGTGAGCGTGGGTCTGGGAGACGGGTTCGCCTGTGCGCTGGGTTTCCGTCTTGGTGGTCGTGGAGGGCGGGGGGAGCATGTCCTGCTCGGCCTCCTTCATGCCGTCCTTGACATCGTCTTCGATGCCCTTGAGACCCTTCTTGAACTCCACGATCGACTTGCCGAGCGATTTGCCCACCTCCGGCAGCCGTTTGCCGAACAGCAGCAGACCGAAGATGGCGATGACGATCCACTCGGTGCCCCCGGGCAGACCGAACATCGCGAGTGTGGGGGGTAAACTGACCATGATCATCTCCCGGGCCGATTCCGGCCCTGAAAGCCGCTCCTGCGAGCGGGTCTGTTGGATACACCAATTATAGTACGCGAAAGAGCGGGACAAGAGCAAACCGTCCGGGCGACTCGGCTCGGGCGGCGATCGCGGACACCGGGCGCCGGACACACCCCCTGATTTCGCCGGCTGGGCGCCCTGGAACGATCCTCCGGGCCCCTTCCAGGCGGTTCACGGGGTTTCCGGGGCAGGCGGGGCCCGGACCACCTCGGCTTCCGCCAGGGCTTCGGGGTGAAAATCGGCGTCGGTCGCGGTGGGATTGGGGGACTTGCCGCGCATCTTGTCGTGAACGCGGCCATGCTCGACGGTACCGTCGCTGACCATCGAGGTTCCCGGCGGATCGACCACCGCGCTGACCGGGAAGGCGACGGTATTCAGAATAAACCGCCCCAGGCCGTAGGGCATGCCCAGGTAATCCTGCCAGGTCCAGGCGAACTGCTTGTTCAGGTCGCCCTGATCCTCGAAGGGATCTGACCAGTAGAGCGGATAGTGGGGCGTGTCGTTGCTGACCCGCGGGGCCTGGATCGGCGGTGTGCCGCGCCCGCGAAGCACCGGGGTGGCATTGGCGGCCAGGATGCCGTCGGCGCTGGGCGTGGACCAGGTGCTCTCCGGGATGGAGTCCTCGCGCCAGGGGTTCACGGCCGGCGGCGCGTTGCAGGCGGTCAGCAGCGGCAGCAGAGCGCATCCCGCCAGCAGGGCCGCCCGGGTCGATGGGCGGCGCGACATCGCGCCGAGTCGAGTCTCGGGAGCGGGAACGACCGGGCTTGAATGCATGGGGGCAACTCCGTGGGAGCGGGCGGCTTTCACCGCGGGGGTGACGCGGCAGGCGCCCGGCTCATGGGTATGCACAAGAGTTTGACCGCGACGGCGGCTGGCTGTCAAGCCGGTCACGGCTCGACCTGGAATTCCATGGCGTAATTGGGCGACTCGCGGGTGATGGCGATGTCGTGCGGGTGGCTCTCCTGCTGGCTGGCCGCGGTGACCCGGATGAAGCTGGCCTGGGTGCGAAGGGCCTCGATGTTCGGCGTGCCGCAGTAGCCCATCCCGGCGCGAAGCCCGCCGACGAGCTGGTAGACGAACTCGCTGAGCGAGCCGCGGTAGGGAACGCGGCCTTCGACGCCCTCGGGCACCAGCTTGTCCCGCTCGGTCCGGGAGGACTGCCCGTAGCGGTCGGCGCTGCCGGAGACCATGGCCCCCAGCGAGCCCATGCCGCGGTATTCCTTGAAGCGGCGCCCTTTCCAGATCACGATCTGCCCGGGGGCCTCGTCCAGTCCGGCGAACAGCGAACCGATCATGACCGCGCTGGCCCCGGCGGCGATGGCCTTGGTGATGTCCCCGGAGAAGCGGATGCCGCCGTCGGCGATGACCGGAACCCCCGCGGGCTCCGCGGCGGCGACGGCGTTCATGATCGCGGTGATCTGCGGCACGCCCACGCCGGAGATGACCCGCGTGGTGCAGATCGAGCCGGGCCCGCTGCCCACCTTGACGGCGTCGCCGCCGGCCTCGATGAGATCGGCCGCGGCCGTGGTGGTGGCGATGTTCCCGGCGATGATGTCGATGTCGTAACGCTGACGGATGGTCCGCACCGTCTCGATGACGTTCTCACTGTGCCCGTGGGCGGTGTCCACCACGATGACGTCCACGTCATTGGCGATCAGCGATTCCACGCGCTCGTAATCCAGCACGCCGACGGCCGCGCCCACGCGGAGCCGCCCGCGGGGATCCTTGCAACTCTGCGGATACTGTCGGTTCTTGTCGATGTCGCGGATGGTGATCAGCCCGGCGAGCCGCCCGTCCGGGTGCACCAGCAGGAGCTTTTCGACCTTGTGCCGATGAAGGATCTTCTCGGCCGCCTCCAGGGTGGTATCCGGCGGGGCGGTGACCAGGTTCTCACGGGTCATGACCTGGTCGATGGGGCGGGCGTCCTCGGCGTTGAGGAATTTCAGATCGCGGCGGGTGAGGATGCCGACCAGCTTGTCATCGTCGCCGAGGATGGGCACGCCGGACAGGTTGTGCAGGCGCATGACCTCGCGGGCCCGGCTGACGTGGTCGTTGGGGCGGAGGGTGATGGGGTCGAGGATCACGCCGGACTCGGACCGCTTGACCTTGTAGACCTCGCGGGTCTGGGCTTCGACGGAGAGGTTCTTGTGGATGATGCCGATGCCGCCCTCCTGGGCCAGGGCGATGGCCAGGGCGGACTCGGTGACCGTGTCCATCGGCGCCGACA
>CAYVVX010000169.1:0-9040 GCA_964455315.1 uncultured Planctomycetales bacterium
GTGCCGGTGGGCAAACTGCTGTCCAACTCCGGTCACACGCTGATCATTCGGGTGGATTCGGGCACGGTGCGACTGGTCAACGTGGAGGCGGCGACGAGCAGCAGCCTTTCGCCGCCGGCACCACCGGTCGCGGCGTTCAACGCGTCGCCGCTGCTGGGCGACGACCCGCTGCAGGTCAACTTCACCAACCAGTCCGGCGGCGTGATCGACTGGCGGCTGTGGGACTTCGACGACGGCAGCACATCGACCGGCATCAGCCCGGTGCACACCTACACTGAACGGGGCATCTACGTTCCGAAGCTGACCGTGATCGGGCCCGGCGGAACACACACCCAGGCCTTGACCAGCGGGATCAACGTCTCCCCCGCGCCGGCCGACATGGGCGACTTTGACGGTGACGGCGACACGGACATGGACGACTTCGCCCATTTGCAGGCATGTTTCAGCGGTCCAGGCAACCCGGTCAGCGGTCCGAGCTGCGACGATGCGCGGATGGACAACGACGCGGACGTGGACCTGATCGACCTGCAGATCTTCCGGCAGTGCCTCAGCGGCGCGGGCGTTCCGCTGGTGCCCGGATGTCATTTGTAAATGGATCCCAATAGATCCAAGAAAGCGGGTAAGAAACCACGAAGGCACAAAGACACAAAGAAGCATGGGGCGGAGGAGCGTAAGAAGTGATGGGCTGTATCTATGAGCCTGTCTTCTTTGTGCCTTTGTGTCTTGGTGGTGAACGCATCCGCCATGAACCGAGAGATGGTTGGGGTGGGAAGGGAAAGCGATGAACCTCAGGATGCTACTGTTGTGCTTGTTCCTGCCGGCGGCGTTCACTTCGCCCGCCGCGGCGTGGGATACACAGGTTTACGGCGCGCACGCGCTGGTCGCGACGCTGGATACCACCGAGGTGCAGGAGTCCAGCGGGCTGGCGACCAGCCATCACAGCGACACGCTGTTCTGGACGCACAACGACTCCGGGGCAGCGGGGCCGCGGGTTCATGCGGTGCGGATGAACGCGGCCGATCGAACCGCCGGCGTGGCCCGGTCACTGGGCTATGCGTCGCTGGCCGGGGCCAGCAACATCGACTGGGAGGACATGTCCCGCGGGCCGGGCGGGCGGCTGTATATGTTCGATGGCGGCGACAACCCGCCGTGCGAGCGGACCAACAAGCGGATTCACCGCTTCGTCGAGCCGGCGGTGAATGAAAACGCGACCGGCGCGGTGATCCCGGTCGCGTGGGAGTCGATCCGCTTCGAGTATCCCGACAGTGTCAACCCCGCGCTCCCGGCCGACAGCGACGCGGAGCGCTACGACTGCGAATGCCTGATGGTGCATCCGACCACGGGCGATATCTACCTGCTCACCAAGCGGGATACCAGCGACAGCGGTCGGGCGCTGCTGTTCAAGCTGCCGGCGGGCGCCATCACCTGGGGCAGCGCGAGCGCTCATGTGGTGCAGTTCGTTCGGGATCTGTCCGCGACCATCGGCGTCAGCGGCAGCCTCGAATACGTGACCGGCAGGGATACCGACGGGCGGCGGGTGGTGGTACGCGATTACGCCGGGACGGCGTTCGAATGGACGGCCGCGGCGGGGCAGAACTTCGACGACATGTTCGCCACGGCGCCGCGGATGGTCAGCATCGGGGCCTGGCCGGCGGAGTGGCAGGGTGAAGCCATCACGTACGCGCGCAACGGCGGCGACCTGGTGACCACCTCCGAGGTGGTCACGTTCGGGCCCGTGCGCATGCCCATCTATGTCACCCCCTGGCGGCTGGCCAACGTCCGCGCCGACCAGGTGCGCATGAACACCGCGACCATCCGCTGGGACACGGCCACCGCGGCCGGGTCCAACGTCAACTACGGGCCGACCACCGCGTACGGCAGCACGGTGGACGATCTCGCCGCGGTGACCGTACACGAGGTGCCTCTGGCCGGCCTGATCCCCGGCACGCGCTACTACTATCGCATCGCCTCGGGCAGCCTGGTCCACCCGCAGCCGGCCGGCGCGGCGGGCGTGTTCTTCGACACGCTTGCCTACGTGCGGCCGGACTTCGACCAGGACGGCGACGTCGACTCCGACGACTTCGGCCATCTGCAGAACTGCCTGAGCGGCGCGGCGGTGCCGCAGACCGATCCGGGCTGCGCCGACACCCTGCTGGATGCTGACGGTGACGTGGATGCGGACGAGGTCAATGCCTTCCGTGCGTGCATGTCCGGCGCGATGATCGCGGCGGATCCGGAGTGCGAGTGAGCGGGCGACGCCGGAGGGCTGAAGCCGGAGGCGTTGCAGCACAAAGAGACGCAACTTGCCGTCGGACGCCCTGCGCGGGCTGAAGACCCGCGGCTCTTTGCGGTGGCTCAGGTGGCGATGCTGTTCAGGAACGCCTCGTTCGAGGGGTGGCGGCCCAGGGCGGTGAGCAGTGTTTCCATGGCCTTGGTGATGCTCATGGGCGAAATCTGCCGGCGGATGCGGTAGATCTTCTCGACCACGTCCTTGCCCAGCAGCAGCTCCTCCTTGCGGGTGCCCGACTGGTTGAGGTCCATGGCCGGCCAGATGCGCAGGTTGGCCAGCTCGCGGGTGAGCATGATCTCCATGTTGCCGGTGCCCTTGAACTCGTTGAAGATCAGCTCGTCCATGCGGCTGCCGGTCTCGATCAGGGCCGAGGCCAGGATGGTCAGCGAGCCGCCGTGTTCGATGTTGCGGGCCGAGCCGAACATCGACTTGGGCTCCTGCAGGGCGCGAATGTCCACGCCGCCGGACATGGTTCGCCCGCTGGAGCGGATGGCCGCGTTGAAGGCCCGGCCCAGCCGGGTCAGCGAGTCGAGCAGGATGAGGATGTGCTGCCCGGCTTCGACCATGCGCTTGGCTTTCTCGATCATCAGCCGGGCAATGCGCACGTGGCTGGCGATGTCCTGGTCGTTGCTGGACGAGACCACCTCGCCGTGGACCGTGCGGCGCATCTCGGTGACTTCCTCGGGCCGCTCGTCGATCAGCAGCACCATCATGTAGATGTCGGGATGATTGGCGGCAATGGCCGCGGCCATCTGCTGGAGCAGGATGGTCTTGCCGGTGCGCGGGGGGGCGGCCAGCAGCCCGCGCTGCCCGCGGCCGATGGGGGTCATCAGGTCGACCACGCGCATGGTCAGCGGCCCGCCGTCGGTCTCGAACTTGATGCGCTGCTTGGGGTCGATGACGGTGAGGTCGTTGAAGGGGGTGAGCTCGCCGTAGGCGCCCGGGGACAGACCGTTGACCGCCTCGACCTGGGCCAGGGCGAACTGGCTCTGCGGTCCGCGGTGGCGCCCGTTGGAGCGCTGGACCGGCCCGATCACGGTCTCGCCGCCGCGCAGGGCGGTCCGCTTGATCATGTCCGCGGTGATCAGCGGGTCGGTGGGGTGGGCGGCGTAGTTCCGCTTGGCGGAGCGGAGAAAGCCGTAACCCTTTTCATGTAGCTCAACCGTTCCTTCGGTCTGCGAATCGGCCATGCAATGACCCTGAATGAGGATGTAACGCGAAACAAGGCTCGAACGGTTGGCTTCAAGTGAAGCGCCGGACGAGGAGGGGGCCCGACGATGCGTCGATGGATTCCCTCTTGGAGGCAGATCGTTTTGTAGCATAAACCCCCGGGGGAGTCAAACCCTTTCCGGGCTGGCGTGGGGGGTGGGGTTCGGCTACATATTGGAGACACGGCCGATGTTCCGGTCAGGCCCGCTCCAACGCGGGTGCCGACGGGGCCGCGGCTTATTCAGGAGTTTACTCCCCGGGAGCGGACATGTCCGAGATCGCATTCACCCCGCAGCCGACGCCGAACCCGAAGTCGTGCAAGTTCGTGGCCAGCCGGCGGATCCACGAGGGCCCCACGCTGACCTTCTACAGCCCGGCGGCGGCCGGGGGAGACCCGGTGGCTTCAAAGCTGTTCGGGCTGCGCGGGGTGACCGGGGTGATGATCCTGAACGACTTCTGCAGCGTGAACCAGGACGGCTCCCGGGACTGGAGCGAGCTGGCCGCGGAGGTGCAGGAGGTGTTGAAGGAGGCGTACGGGGGGTGAGACCCCACCCGGGGTGCGATCATGTTCCCGAAAACTGGCCCCGTCCCCACCTATGCGATCTTCTACATCGCGGGCATCATCGTGCACTTGCTCCTCACCCTGCGCGCGGCGAGGCCCATGGGCTTGCGGCGAGGGCTGGCTGTCGGCCTCAGCGCCTGCTACGCGACAGGCATGCTGGTGGGGGCCAAGGCACTCTACGACCTGGGGCACGATCGCTTCCAACCGGCCTGCCTGATCGACATCCAGCATTACATGGCCGGAGGGCTGTGGGGCGGGCCGCTGGCATATCTCGCCCTGGCCGTGCCGCTGGTGCTGCTGCGGTGCCGCGATCGCAAGGCCGGGCTGGACCTGGTCGCATTGACGTTGCCGCTGCCGATGGTGTTCGCCAAGCTGGGCTGCTTCATGGAAGGCTGTTGCGGCGGCAGGGCCACTTCGTGCTTCTGGGGCATGTGCGTCCGAAATTCCAAGTACGGTGCGGCCGACCAGCCGGTGCATCCCACTCAGCTCTACGAGATTGCCGTGCTGCTGGGGATCATGCTCGCGTTCCGCTGGCTGCGGGAGCCGCGCTATCCCCTGATCGGCCCGCGCCAGCCGACCCGCCGGCGGGGAACACTGCTGGCGTGGTTTCTGTTGCTGTACGGCATCGGGCGGTCTGTGGCCGAGATCTTCCGGGCCGACCGTCCGGCAAGCGTGGGTCCGCTGACCGCGTCCCAGAGCATGCTGCTCGCGACGGCTGTGGTGGCAGCGGCGATCGTCGCGGTTCAGGCCCTCCGGCGGCGCCGGCAGCATCCCCTCGATCAGGCCGGGCTGCCGGTACCAGCGCAGCCCCATGTCGATTGAACAGCACCACCCCGGAGTATCGGGCGCGGCGTTGCAGCCGGTCCGGCTTTCTTTTACGCTGGGTTTCCACACCTGATGGAGGAAAGACCATGAGCGAGCAGTACAGCATCAGCCCGGAAGGCGAAAAGTACGCGCTGCCCAGGGCGGCCGATTACGCGGCCGAGTTCCAGCGGCTCAAGGCCCTGACCGATGAGCATCGTGCAGCCGGGCGCGAGATCGTGGTGGTGGTGGGCGTCGGCTTCGTGGGGGCGGTGATGGCCGCGGTGGTGGCCGACAGCCGCGACCGCAAGACCGGCAAGCACAACAAGTTCGTCATCGGCATGCAGCGGCCCAGCCCGCGAAGCTACTGGAAGATCGAGTACCTCAACCGCGGCCAGTCGCCGGTCAAGGCCGAGGATCCGGAGGTCGATCCGCTGATCGCCGACTGCGTGCTCAAGCACAAAACCCTGACCGCCACCTACACGCCGGAAGTGATGAAGCTGGCCGACGTGGTGGTGGTCGATGTGCAGTGCGACTACATCAAGAAAGAGCTGGGCAACCTGCGCAGCGGCTCGGCGGACATGGCCGCGCTGGAGAAGAGCCTGGCCAGCATCGGGGAGATGATCCCGCCGGGGTGCCTGGTGCTGATCGAGACCACGGTGGCTCCGGGGACGACCGAGTACGTGGCCTACCCAATCCTCAAGAAGGCGTTCGAGCGGCGCGGGCTCGACGCGGAGCCGCTGCTGGCCCACAGCTTCGAGCGGGTCATGCCCGGGCGGCAGTATGTCAGCAGCATCCGCGACTTCTGGCGGGTGTGCAGCGGGGTCAACGACGCGAGCCGCGAGCGGGTGCGGAAGTTCCTCTCCGAGGTGCTCAACGTCGAGAAGTTCCCGCTGACGGTGATGGACCGCCCCATCGAGTCGGAGACCACCAAGATCGTGGAGAACAGTTTCCGGGCCACCATGCTGGCCTTCCTGCACGAGTGGAGCCTGTTCGCCGAGCGCAACGGCGTGGACCTGATCAAGGTAGTGAACGCCATCAAGGTTCGCCCCACCCACGCCAACATCATCTTCCCCGGCCCCGGTATCGGCGGCTATTGCCTGCCCAAGGACGGCGGGCTGGGCATGTGGGCCTACAAGCACCTGATGGGCTTCGACGACGAGCTGTTCACCATCACCGAGGCGGCCATCAACATCAACGACACCCGGGCCCTGCATGTGGCCGAGCTGGTCCGCGACGGGCTGCGGAACATGGGCAAGTACGTGGCCGCGTCGCGCTGCGTACTGCTGGGGGCGGCGTACCGGGAAGACGTGGGCGACACGCGCTACTCGGGCAGCGAGCTGGTAGTGCGCAAGCTGACCGAGATGGGCGCCGAGATCGGCGTGCACGACCCCTACGTGCGCCACTGGTGGGAACTGGAGGCCCAGGAGAGCTACCCCGCCCCGGGGCAGAGCTGGTCGCGGTTCTTCCGCAACCAGGAGGAGCTCAAGGAGACCCACGTCGAGGAGGATCTGGCCACGGCGCTCAAGGACGCCGACGCGGTCATCCTGGCGGTGCGCCACGAGCCCTACCTGGAGCTGGCCCCCGAGGAGGTGGTGCGCATGGCCGGGCACCCGGTGGCGGTGATCGACTGCTTCGGCATCCTCGACGACGCCAGGATCCGCCGGTACTTCGAGCTGGGCTGCGAGGTGAAGGGGCTGGGCCGCGGGCACGTGAAGCGTATCAAGGACAGCGTGAAAAGCGGAGGCAGACCGTAGCATCCCCCCGCATCATGCGGCGGTCATGGACTCAAGTGACGCGATGTGGAGGTAAGGGCACATGAGCCAGCGTTCGCCCTCGCGGTAGGTGATGAAGACGCGGTTGCGCATCAGGGCGACGCCGCTGGGATCCTTGACCTCGTAACGCTCACCGCTGCTCATGCGGATGGCGAACGGTTCGAACGGTCGCTGGTTGAGCAGGTCTTTCAGGTCTTCCTGGATCATGACTCCATTCTAGAACCCGGATCGTCACTGATTCAAGGGGCAACCGCATTCGCCAGGCAACCCTGCCGAGGGAGCCCTCACCCCGCGCAGGTCGGTACGGCCGGCTCGCCCTTGCCGCTCAGGCAGCCCGCGAAGATGGTGAAGTCGTCGGCGTCGACGTCCTCGTCGCCGTCCAGGCGGGCGTCGAGGCAGGCGGGATCGTTCTGGGAGTTGCCACCGCCGGTCAGGCAGTTCTGGAGATGGGCGAAGTCGTCCAGGTCGACGTCGAAGTCATCATCGAAATCCGGCTTCACGGAGGCCACGGTGACGTTGACGGTGATCAATCTCGGCGTATTCAGTGCCGCGGGGTCGGCGACGGTGATGGTGGCCTGGTAAGGACCGAGCGGCAACTCGGCCACATCGTAGTTGACGGTGATGGTGTCGGCTTCGCCGGTGGAGGAGCCTGACGGCGGGCTGACCGACAGCCAGGCGGCGTTGTCGGTGATGCCGTAGTTGAGCGTGCCCGATCCGACGTTGCGGACGGTGAAGCTGTCGCTGGACAGGTTGGCGCCCCGGACCGCGTCGCGGTTGATGACCGACTTGTTCAGCTCGATGATCGGCGTCGGCAGCGCGTACTCCACGACGGTCATGGAGACGTCGTCGTTGTTCATCGCCGTCCAGGTGGCCCCGCCCTCGAAGCGGTAGCCGATGCCGCCGCCGTAACTGTCGTTGTCCATGATGTAGGGATTGAATCCGTTGGAGTCGCCCGGCGGGTTGTGGATGGTGAACTGCACGAAGTAGGTCTGCCCGGGGGTCAGCGGAACCTCGCCGGGGTTGTAAGCGACGCCGTGCAGCCCGGCGCCGGCTCCCTGGAACGCCGCGCCGGTGATGCGGGTCGGGCCAATCTGGGCCCCGGCCGGCCCGCCCTGCTTGATCTGCCAGCGGAAGTCGAGATTCCAATTGTGGTTGGCGCCCGCGGCCCAGCAATCCACACCGGCCAGCCCGTTGCCGATGGCGGTGAAGGTCTGCCCCCAGGCGGTGCGGAAGTTGCCCTCGCGGAGCTCGCCGACGCCCTGCTCGCGCTTGTTCATGGTCACCACGGTGCCGTCGTTGTCGCTGAACACGGTGATATTGAAATCGTAGGGCAGCGGAGTGCCGCTGATGTTGTAGGCCTGGCCGCCGGTGTAGCTGTTGGCGTCCTTGGCCCGCCGGTAGGGCTGAATGTTGCCGTTGATGGCCGAGAGGCGCACGGCGTAGCGCGTGCCGGGGAGCGTGGGGCAATCCACCGAGCGGAACCGGACCCAGTTGTCGGTCACGTCGGCCACCGAGCCGTCGGTGCGGTCGTGAACGTGCGTCCAGTTGGCCGGGTTGGGGTTGCCGTTATCGCGCAGAATGGCCACGTTGACGGCGGCCGGATTGGGCCCGGCGTAGGAGAAGGCCACCCCGCGAATGCTGATCCCGGTGGCGATGAAGGTCTGGTACCAGGTGGAGGAGCCGCTCTCCATCCAGTTGTCCTTGTAGAAGGTGGAGAAGTCGATGGGCAGCTCGGGGTTGACCGTGGTGATCACGTTGTCGGGCAGGTTGATGCTGTGAACCACCTTGGGGGCCACGAAGAACAGCGGCTGGTTCACGAAGGCGGCGTAAACACCGGAAGCCAGACCGGCACGGCAGAAGCAGCCGTCGCCGGTGATGATCGCCTCGCTGCACGACCCGCCCGAGTAGCAGGAGGTGCCCAGGCGCCGAGCCACGCCTACCGTCGTCTGCGACGGCGGGGTCAGGAACAGGTTGGTCTCGTAAAGCTCGACGTAGCCGGCCTGGGGCTTGCCCTTGATCCGCTCGAACCGCCCGTGGCCGCTGATCCGGGCATCGCCGTGCGCGGTCGGGGCCAGCGAAAGCAGCAGCAGTCCGCCAAAGGTCAGTACTCCGAAACGGCACGGCGACTGTGACATGGGCGGATCTCCTGGGTCAAAAAAAGATGCAGTAGTCCTGTTCCGGCCTGAAGCGCGCAACCTTACCCTCTTGCCGGGCTGAAACCTGCGGAAAAGCATCCCGCGACACACCCCATTCTACCGTCGGAGCCCGGACGGAATCAATCAAAAAGTATCAACTTGTATCACGAATCAGCCCCGGAAAACTCAAGGCAGATCATCACAGGCCGGGTTGGCCGGGGCGGACTCGCCGCTGAGACAGTTCCGGAAGATCAGCAGGTCGGTCGCG
>CAYVVX010000170.1:0-9008 GCA_964455315.1 uncultured Planctomycetales bacterium
TCAGTTGAAACCTTATCAATCCCTACCGCCTGGGCCGCTGATGTGGAACGAGCCCACGCCCGGGGAGCTGGCCAGGCTGCCGGCTTTGTACGCGACCGAGGACGTACCCTTGCCAGCCAAGCTCATCCATCAGCACTACTTCCTGGGCGGCAGCGACTGGTACGTGGCCGAGTACAGCCCCAGCGAGCGCGTCTTCTTCGGCTTTGCGATCCTCAACAACGACGTGCGGAACGCCGAGTGGGGCCACGTGAGCCTGGATGAGCTGCGGGAGGTGCGTATCGGGCGGCTGGAGGTGGATCGGGACCTGCACTGGCGGCCGCGTCCCGCCGGCGAAATCGAGCGGATCGTGGCGGCATTCGGAAGCGCAGAGGATTGAACGTCGTATCGATCGCGCTCACGGTTGCGCGATCTCACAGCGATGGACGCTCGTTTGCCGACAACCTGAGATCAGGATTCTGTTCGCTGGATAGCTGCGACCCAACCCACGCCATCCCGCGAACCAGTACAAATCCATCGCCAGTAGTGACAAGCGAAGAATACTTATCCTGCCGGCACCACCACGGATTGGGACATCCGTGCAGCCTCCCGCAACGCCGCCCCATGGAATCTCCACTGTCTCGCCGCTGTTCGCCGTGGCCACGGCATCAGGCAGCCCCTGCCCTGAGCCCCGGTGACGGCGGCCTGGCCGGTCAGACCACCCTCCTGACCAGCTCATTCTTCGGTTCAATGCTTTTGTACCGGCTGCCCGTACCCCCACCCGCCGTGGCGGCCCGGGTGATGTCTTCCCCACCTGCGGTCGTCGCGGCCCATCCCTTCACAACATGGACACCCAGGATTTCCGTTGGCTCAGTGTGGGCATGCGCCGCCAGAAGGTGCTGGTGCATCTTCGGCAGCCCATGACCGCGCGGCAAGTGGCAGGACACGCCGACCTCTCGCTCAGTCGGTGCAGCCGGGCCCTGGGAGAACTGGCCCGGCGCGAGGCACTGACCTGCCTGAACGAACCCGCCTGGCAGAGCCGGATCTACTGGCTTACCGAGTTGGGCCGGCACTGGCAGGCCCATGTGCGCAACCACCTGGGTTTACAGCCGCTGGTTCACGACTTTCCGGAAGTGGACTGGCATCTGTATGGGTGGGTCTGCTTTCGGCACCGGTCGGCGGTGCTCAAGACGATGAACGAGCCGATGCAGGCTGTGCACATCCGCCGCACCGCCCGCCAGCAGAACCCACGCGTGCGCATGAGCGCCAACAACGTCCGTGACGTGCTGCGGCTGTTCGTGGACCGATCCATCGCCCGCAAGGTCTGGGTCCGACGCAAGGCCCACCCGAGATTCGAATTGACCGAGACCGGCACCAAGCTGCGTGAGCTCCTGGTGCGCATCGATCGGCCGGCGAGGGTCTGGTGGTAGCCGACGTGATTGCCCATCCCGCCTTCAGCGACGGGTTCTCGCCGTACCAGGCTGACCGGCAACCCGAGGTGTTTTCGTGTCCTCGTTGATCGACCGGTTGGAGGAGCAGGCCAGGACCATCCGTGGCCGCCTTCGGCACCAGGAACTGGCCACCCCGCTGGGACTCATCGAGCGGGACATCGCCTTCGTCGCTGAGCAACTGGAGCGGGTCAAGGAGATTCACCACGACGACATGACCAAGCTGCGGCAGATCGAGTTCTACAACGAGCAGAAGCTGCAGCGCATCAGCGGCTACGACTTCCATCACCGCGAGCAGTTGGAGGACAAGTTGTTCAAGCTCGACGTCGAGCGGTGCCGGCGGATGGCCCGGTACCACGACAAGCTCAGTGAGCTTCACGAAAAACTCTTCGTGCTGTTCAAGCGGCACGACGTGCTGAGCTGACCATGACCCCGGTGGAGCGGGCCTTGCGGAAGCTTCAGCCGCTCATGCCCAGGCGGGTGGCCCGATGGCGGCACCTGCTGCCGGTGGTGGACGATGAGACCCGATCGCTGCTGGAACGGCACATCCAGGCCACGGCCCTGCGCACTTTCGGGGGCCTGGACCGCACGCTGCTGCTGTCGCTTCCACCCGCCAATCGCATCCAGGGACAGTTCCATCTCGGTACCATCCAGTATGGCCGGCCGCGGTGGCCGTGCGGGCTGCGGCCGGAGGAACTGCTCCAGAATATGGCCATCTTCGGCCGTTCGGGGGCGGGCAAGACCAACGTGGCCTTCCACGTCATGGTGCAGCTGGTCCGGGCGCGGGTTCCGTTCCTGTTCCTGGATTGGAAGCGAACCGCCCGGCACCTGCTGCCGCACCTGCCTCGCCAGGTGCAGGTCTACACCCCCGGTGCCTCGCTGAGCCCGTTCGTGTTCAACCCGCTGATTCCGCCACCCGGCATCGAGCGACAGGTGTATTTGAATCACCTGGTGGATGTGCTGGCGGCGGCCTACACCATGGGCGAGGGGGCCAAGGACGTGGTTCAGCGGGCCCTGGTGCAAGCCTATCAGCAGTCCGGGGCGCCGACGTTGCGAAGCGTGCTGGCCATTCTGGAGGGATTGGAGGTCACCGGCCGGGCCCACGGCTGGAAAGCCACGGCCATGCGGGCCCTGCGCAGTGCGGCGCTCGCCGATGGATCCTCGGTCGCCACCGATCAGCAAGCCCTGATGGCGGCGTTGCTCAAGCAGTCGACCATCCTGGAACTGGAAGGCCTCAGCCAGTCGGCGAAGAAGTTTCTGGTTCCGCTGCTGCTGCTGTGGCTGTATCATGTGCAGTTGGTCTCCGGCCAGCGCGAGCGGCTGGGGCTGGTGGTGTTCGTGGAGGAGGCTCACCACGTCTTCTACCACGCCCAGCGCAGCCAGGAGACGCTGATGAACATGCTCCTGCGGCAATGCCGCGAGGTGGGCATCGCCATGATCATCATCGATCAACATCCCCACCTGATCTCACCCGTGGTGCTGGGCAACACCTACACCAGCGTCTGCCTGAACCAGAAAGATCCCCAGGACATCCGCAAGGCGGCGGCTCTGTCGCTGATGGATGATGACCAGCGATCCTGGCTCAGCCGGCTGCCGGTGGGTGCGGGGGTGGTCAAGCTGCAGGATCGCTGGCCACGGCCGTTTCTGGTGTCGTTTCCGCTGCTGCGGTTCCAGAAGGGAGCCGTCAGCGATGCCCGCCTGCGGGCGTACCTGGACAACAGGCCCACACTCTCGGCCGCCATTCCGCCGGAAACGAGCGAATCCGGCCTCGACGGACGCTCTCGGCCGGTGGATGCGGTGCTTGCGGAGGCTCATCTGCGGTTGGTGCGCGATGTGCTCACCCATCCCGATGATGGTGTGGATGCGCGCTACCGCCGGCTCGGTGTCAGCGCGGACAAGGGCAACCGCCTGAAGAATCACCTGCTCCTGGCCGGTGTGCTGCAGGATCAGGCGGTCAAGATCGGCCGAACCCGCCGGGTGATGCTTCGGGTCAGCCTCAGCGGGCGCCGGCAGCTGGGGCTCACCGAGTCAGCCGCCGGCCGTGGCTCGCTGGCTCATGAGTACTGGAAGCGCGTGTATGCCCAGCGCTACCGGCGGAAGGGGTTTCGGGTGACGCTGGAGGCGCCGCGCCGTGGCGGGGGAACAGTCGATGTCCTGGCCCGAAAGCGTGCCGAGAGCGTGGCCATCGAGATCGAGACCGGCAAGTCGGACGTGGTGGCCAATGTGCGCAAGGATCTGCTCGCAGGGTTCAGCCGGGTGCGGGTGGTGGCCACGAACCCGCCAGCGCGGCGAAAAGTACGGCGGCAGCTCATCGCGGCCGGGCTGCTTCTGCCACCGCGGGTCGAAACCTGCGACGCCCGCTGAGCCGGGTCGACCACGTCCGCGGAAACCGAGCTGGCAGGAGCGAAACCGGTGACCACCCGCAGCTTCTTCTGGATGCGCAAGCGTTGGGGCCTGGAGCCGCCGGCACTGGCCATCGGCTGGCCAGCTCGTGTTTCTTGGTTCCGCACGGCGTACCGCGTTGAGGGGCTGTCCCGAGAGCAACTGATGGACGTTGTCGAAGCGGCCTGCGCTGTTCAGGGCCTGTCCTGTCAGCGCACGGCAACTCCAGCTGACCAGGCCCTGATCTGCCGGCAAGCACAAGCCTGGCATCGCATCCTGACCAAGCGGCTTCCTCAACGGGTGCGATGGTGGATTCCGAGCGACGACCATCCACGCTCCTTGATGGTTGCAGCCGAGCGGTTCGGCTGGTATCGCGCCTGGTTATGGCTCCTTGGAATCGCGGGGCTGCTGGCTTGCCACTTGTGCTTGAGCGGCTTTGCCGCGACGGCCCACGGGGCTGAGGTGCATCCCGTGGAGATGCTCATCCTGGTCGGTTTGTGCGCTTGCCTGCCGCTCTACCTGGCCGGGGCACTCATCCGTACAGGGTCCGGCGTGATCATGGAGGATGTCAAACGCGAGGCGAGCCTGCTCGGCGGAACGGTCACCATTCATCTGTGCGGGCAGCACAGCCTGGTGGTCTGGTATGGATTGTGCGCGGTGGCCTACATGCTTGCCCTGGGGACGGTTCATCTTGGGCCTGCGCTGTCGACGCGGATACATGGGCGTGAGACTGGGCCCTTGATCCTGGTAGGGACGCTTCTGGTTCTGGCCGCCGCCTACCTTCTGCTGTTACGCGCCTCGCTTCAGCGGGAAGGTGCCGTCGGCCGACTGGCCGCGCTGATGCCCAGCATGGGCAGCTCCTTCTGCCTGATCGCGCTGGCCTTTACGCAATTGCCCGTGCTGGTCGTTTCCTCCGTCCCCGAGGCGGTCTGGGTCGAAATGGTCAACATCCATGCCGGACCGGGCCCTGCCGAGCAGGTCTTCATCCGGCGAGGCGTGCCGCATGAGGAGCGCGCCCACGCGACCCACGCGGTTGAAGCGTTTCGGATGGTCGTGCTCCAGCAGGCTTGTCTGCCTCCCGTGCTTGCCGGAATGATGCTGTGGGCATTCCTGACCCTGCTGCGCAACCTGCCCTATTCCACCTGGAACCTCATGCGTCTGCAAGCCGACATGCATGTTCCCGCCTTGCGTGCGGCGGCTTCGGGCGGGAAGTTCCTAAAAGTGTTTCGCGGCGTCGGCGCGGCGGCGGGGCTGTGCTCGCTGGCCATGATTGGACTGGCGGGCTGGTCACTGGTGGTGCTGCTTCGCGATGTGGCGGGAGCGGGTGGCGGTGGAGCACCGCGCGGGACCAGCGTGGCCTACGCGTGGCTGCTGCTCTGGGGAGCTCCGGCCGAGCATGTGGGTCGTTGTGCCTGGCTGACGCTCTTGGCGGCCTGGCCGGCTCTGGTCATCATTCTGACCGTGCTGGTGTCGCTGGGCCATCGAATGATGACACGACATCGACTTCGGAGCGATGTTCACCGGCTGGCCAGGCAGTCGAGCCCTGCGCTGGAGCGGGTGCGTCGCCTGGGCCCGGATCTGGCCGACCGTGCTGGAATCCCCCCGCCCGGTATCGTGGTGGTGGGTACCGGCCAGGCCTATGCCGCCGCGGATGAGTTCGGCCTCTTCCGTCGGGATCGCTTCATCTATCTCGATCAGTGTTGCCTGGATGCGCTGGATGAGGCTGAACTGCACGCCCTGCTCGCTCATGAGTACGTTCACTTGATGCGAGGCCATTGCCGCGTGCACAACCTGTTGCAGTACCTGGGACGATTGACCCTCCTGGGCGGCGGATTCATGGGCGGGGTGGAGAACAGTTATGGCTACGAGGCGGAAGCCGATCGTCTCGCGATTCGAGCATTGGGGGCTGACCCGATGGCCCTGCAATCCGCGCTCGCCAGGATGAGGGCGGTGAATGCGTTTGCCCAGGCTGTCGAGGGGGTTTCTGTTGTGGGCCTCAAGGTGGTGCCGGCGATGGACCGGGCGGCCCAGCTCATGGTCCATGCCGGGCCGCAGCGCGGGTGGCCTCGTCTGCGTGACCGCCTCAAGCTCTTCCTGATGCTCTATCTCTCCGATGGCGGGATCTCCTACTGGCATCCGCTGGTGACCGAGCGAATCGCAAACCTGGAGCAGGCGGAGGCCAGCGCGCACGCGTCGCTCGCCGTGGATCGCGGTTGAGGGCTCCCCCGTTGAACACGGCCGCAGTGGGAGGCCGGTTGCCAGGCAAGGTGGAACTGCCGAGCGATCGTAGTGTGCGTGCATTCCGAGTGGTGTGGATCATGACTGGAGGACTGATATGGCCGATCAAGCCTTAATGGAAGTGGTGCGATCGTTCTCATCGACCCTGGTGGCGGAACTGGCCCCGCGGGAAGCGGGGCAATTCGACCTGTGGTGGCGAGGGTGTCTGGCCGCTATTGAACGTCCCATCGAAGCGGGGTCGACGACGTCGCCGATCCAGCGCTTGCAGCAGGCCCTGCCGTTCACGGGCAGCGATGAGCGGGTCTGGACCGTGCTGATCATCATGATCGTTTACTTCGTGACCCAGGACGCCGTGTCCACTGCCGTTCCCCTCAAAAGGCCTTCCGAGCAATCCATCAACGATGCCATTATCAGTTGCGCGGAGGCATTGAAGGCCCCGCCGAGCCTCCGGGCCGAGCTGGTCAAACGATTCGGGCCGGTCCTGCACACCGCCCTGGATGCGGGCGTGACCGGAGACACCAGCGCGGCGGTGCTTCGATCGCTGATGGCCCAGGGCACCGTGCTGCGCCCCGAGCACATGTGGCGGGTGGACTGGTGCGACACCTTTTATCCACCCGGGGCCAAGGTCCAGGTCCACCATGACCAGTTCACCACGTGCGAAGAGGCGACCGCCAGGTTCAAGGATCTGCATGATCAGTTCGTGCTTTTTGTGGATGACAGCGACCCCAGCATTCACATCCGGCGGCCGGCAAGGGATTCCGCCAGTGGACAACTTCGCCCGGGCAAGGAGCTGACACTGCCCGTGAACAAACTGAACTTCCGGTTGCGCCAGCTGCTCGCGGCCATCCTGACCAGCTTCGGCAAGCCCGCGCGGATTCTGCATTGGCACGAGGTCGGCGATTTATGGGGAGATCCGAAGGGGGATCTGGGCAACGCCATCAGCAAGGCCAAGGGAGAACTGGACCAACTGCTGGGCAAGGATCTGCTGGAGAATGTTCGAGCGGTGCCCGGCGGGCAGCGCTATGAAATCGACGGCCAGTTCCCGTATTGCTGGATCAGGCCCGGCCAGGGCTCCCAGCGCCTGGGTGGATGAACGAGTCTCCGTAGAACGCGTGAGGCAATCCCATCCGATTGAGTGCGGTGTCCACGAAGTTTCCGTCGCGAGCCTGTTCCGCGATGGTGCTCAAGAGCGCATCAGCCCCGGCGGCGAAGCGCTGGTGGTCTATGTGCTTCTTCTTGCGGTCCATGCCGGCATTCCGCAGCCATCGCGGCCACTGGGCATACCAGTGACGGCCACCTTCGCGCAGAGGGCCGAGGCCCACGATGAGCACACGATAGTCATCCCGGTTCTCGTCTTCGGACAGCGTACCGATCACCGCTGGCGCGCTCTGAAGCCAGCCATGATTGCCGATCACCCACACATCCAGGGGAAAGGGTCTGCGGATCCTGTTCGGACTGGCCAGTAGTTCCGTCGGCCCGGTGGCCAGCCGGTAGACCTGGCAGGCCAGCCGATGTTCGGCGGCTCCACCGCTCGCCTGAATTTCAGCGGCCCGGCTAAGCCCCATGTAGCCATCCGTGAGATGGAGGCTATACTCTCCCGGCCAGTCGCGCCATGCCATGTTTTTTCCGCGGCGGCGCCGTTTATAAACCTTTCCATAGCAGCCATTTACACTTCCATCGCTTCGCCACCAAACCGGAATCGGTCGGCCATGGCCAGGGTGCATATTTGCCTCGTGACCGGCAGATGTCTGCCGGCGGATTCTGACCACGAGGAGCCCGGCGATGGACATGCCGTTCGTTTCAATGATCAAGCCCTGGTGGTTGAACAGGGCGGGATCGCAATCAAACCGTGCTTTGCTGCTGGAGCTGTTGCAGGCCCGCAGTCCCCGGCCCGACTGGGTCATCCTGTCCGCGTTTCGCGCGTGCGCGGAGGCCTGCACCAACTGCTACCGGACGGAGCGGCTGCAACTGCGTCTTGAGGAACGGCGGCCGGTCCTGATCCGAACGTGCTTCGGGATCAGCACCTGGGGTCGTGAGATCAGCAAGCTGGTGGTGGGCCTCCCCGAGAACGCCGCGCTCCAGTTGGCTGCCGAATTTGAGCAGGAGAACATCATCTCCCCCCGCGGCCTGATCTGGACCGATGGCCGGCCGCACTGGCCACTGAAGTTCTGGACGATCCACACCGTCACCGCGTCGGTCGAGCTGACCGACCTCTCCATCGGCCATCTCGATGTGCATCCGGCCCCCGAGGCGGTGACCTTCTTCCCGGGGCCGCGGGCCAACACCTTCGACGCCTTGGTGCTGGAGTTCGAACGCCGGCCGGCGGCGACCGCCGCGCTGCCAGGCCACGCCCCAACAGCGCATGGGTCTCCATCAGCCGAAGAGCCCACGAGTGCACCCCATTGTGTGAACAGGAAGCTGGACGAGCCGGATGGAATGGCCGCCTGAGCGGTGAACGATCGGGAGCTGATCATGGCGATTGAACCTTATGAAATTGAGCGGAACGAATTGGATCTGGAGATCATCGGCCTGTGCCGCCGTCTCCCGACCGGCAAGTGCGGCATATTGATCCGCCTGAACGGCCAGGAGGTGTACCTCTCCCCGGCGGTGTTTCAGTGCCTGGTGCTGATCACGCGCGACGCGTTCAAGCACATCGACGGCCAGTTCAGCTGCGCCCGTATCGCGGAGGAGGTGTTTATTTCCACGGATGCGTTTTACCGGCGTCTGAAGCAGCTGAATCAGACGCTCGAGGAACTCCGCCTTCCTTCCCTGACCGGGAAGCTGATTGGCGGGCTGTGGTCGCTGAAAGTCCCGCGCGGGTGTGTCCGCATCGATTGGCCGCGTCTCCAACTGTATCCGGATGCGCTGGTCCGATCGTCAGCCGAAGAACTTCGGCAACTGCTCAGCTGACATCGACCGCTCCGAGATCTCTCCGAGACAGATCCGGTAGTTCTCCGTGGAGGT
>CAYVVX010000171.1:0-8932 GCA_964455315.1 uncultured Planctomycetales bacterium
ACCGCCCGCATCGCTGAGTTGTGGAAGGAGGCCCGCGCCGCCGCCAACAAGCAGCAATGGGAGCGCACGGTCGAGCTCACCGGCGAAGTGCTGGCCCTCAAGCCGGATCATGCCGATGCATCGAAGCTGCAGGCGACCGCGAAGGCCCGACGCGAAGCGGTGCAGCTGGTGGAGAGCGCCCTCGCCGCCCATCAGCGCAATCCCGACGACCCCCAGGTGCTCGAACAGCTTCGCCGCGCCGACACGCTCTGGTCCGACGGCGAGCCGGTCAAGGCGGCGCTTCGGCAGGTCACCCAGGGGAACCGCGATCGGCTCGCCGCGCGCCTCGACGACGCGGTCAAGCGCGACCAGTTCGCCGAAGCCATCGCCATCCTTGACGCCCTGCCGCCCGAGCAGCAGGCCGCCACCGGCGCCGCGGAGCGACGCAAGGAGATCCTCGACAAGTGGCGGCATCGCCGGCAGGGCGAAGCCGCCTGGCGCATGGGTTCCCGCCAGTACGCCGGCGCCTGGCGCGAAGCGGTCGAGGCCGCCGCCGTCAGCGATAACGATCGCGCCGCCCGTTCGCTGTGCGAGTCCGCCGAGAAGGCGCTTCGCAAGGAGATCGCCTACACGCTGGTGGTGTTGCCGCTGCCCAGCGAGACGGTCAGCCTGGCCGAGTCCGCCCGTGTCTGCGGCCTGTTGCTGGGGCCGCTCGACCGCATCAAACCCGAGCACGTCCGCCTGCCGGAGAAAATCGACCTGGCGGCGATCGTCGATCACGAAGGCTTCTCGCTGTCGGGTATCAGCCGGTCGGAGGAGCTGGCCATTCTCGCCGAACGCCTCGGCGGGGCCGATCTCATGCTCTTCGTCGATCTGAACCTCAAGGAGGGTCGCAACGCGGCCATGCAGTCCGAAGCCGTCGCCACCACGAGTCTGCGCCTGGTGGAGGTCGCGACCGCCCGCCTGCTGTGGAATGAACCCAAAATCTCGGTGACCTAACCCACCCCCGACCCCGCCGCCCGGCGACGCTTCCGCGGCGCGGACGCCGCCGCGGGCATGCGCGACGAGGAGCGACTTCGCCAGGATGCCCTGGAGCATATCGGGGGAGAACTGGCCAGGCGGGCTCCGACGGTGCTGGCCATGCGGGCCCAGGTTGACATGGAGGCGGCCCGCCGCGCCTCCGGCGACACCCAGGTGGATGCGGCCGTGCGGTTCCTCTTCCAGTTGGCCGAACCGGGCAACGCCCCGGTGGACGAAGCGCTGAACATGCTGTTCGGGCAGGTGCCGGGTCAGATCGGTCAACTGTGCCGCCAGGTGGCACTGGACCGGCTGGGCCTGGGCACGACCAGGCCGGTGAGCGGCGGGTCGAGATCATCGCCCCGCGTGGATGCCCCGGCGGGCCCGGCACTCCGGGCGGTGACACCGCCTCCTCGGCCCGAGGTTCCTCCCGCTCCGACGGGTCGGGCCGTCCCCCCGCCGCCGGTGGAGGCGCCCACCTTCCGCGGGACGCTCAGCCGTGACGATGATCGCTTCCCCAAGCGGCTGATGACCATCGACCAGATCGAGGTTCGTCTCCGCGACACCGACC
Organism: uncultured Planctomycetales bacterium; assembly: GCA_964455315.1. Classification (GTDB taxonomy): domain Bacteria; phylum Planctomycetota; class Phycisphaerae; order UBA1845; family PWPN01; genus CAYVVX01. The sequence goes on from CAYVVX010000171.1 coordinate 1,568, forward strand.
ATGATCCGGTCGATGCCGACATCGAGGTCAACGTCGGCAAGGCCAGCACCGACCACGACGACCTGCGCGTGGGCGCCCGGGTCCGCGGGCGGGGCATGTCCCGCCGCTCCTACTACATCATCATCCTGGACATCAATCCCGACACGGAGACCATCCGCTTCATGATCGAGCCGGCGGACTGATCCGGGCGGTTTGTGTCCCCTCCGGCGGCGCCCTACAATGTTCACCATGGTGCGGCGGAGCGAATCGGACAACGGGCACGACACGGTACGGGTTCGCCGGCGCGATCGGGTGCCGCGCGGGGAGCCCCAGAACATCCTGGTGGTCCTGCCCAACTGGGTCGGCGACCTGGTGCTGGCCACCCCGGCGCTGCGGGCCCTCCGCGAGCGCTATGCCTCCGCCCGCATCACCTTCCTGCTCAAGAGCCACCTCGCCGAGATCCTCAATGGCGGCGACTGGATGAACGAGATGCTCTTCTGGCCGGCCGGGCGCAGCCGCCCCAAGCGGCGGCAGAGCTTCCTGGGGCTGGCGGCCGACCTTCGCGAGCGCCCCATCGATCTCGCGGTGCTGCTCTCGAACTCGTTCCGCTCGGCGCTGTTTACCCGGCTGGCGGGGATCAAGCGCCGCGTCGGCTACGACCGCGACGGGCGCGGCCTGCTGCTGACCGACAAGCTTCTGCCGGAGCGCTACGAGGGCAGCTACGTCCCGGTCTCCATGGTCCGCTACTACAACGCGATCGCCCGCTATCTCGGCTGCCGCGAATGCCCGTCGCAACTGGAACTCTTCACCACCCCCGAGGAAGAGGCCACTGCCTCTCAGGCCCTGACCGCGGCCGGCATCCCCGAGGGGCGCCCCTACATCGTCCTGAACCCCGGGGCGTCGTTCGGCCCGGCCAAGTGCTGGCTGCCCGACCGCTTCGCCCAGGTCGGCGATCAGCGCGCCGCCGCGACCGGCGCCGCGGTGATCATCTCCTGCGGTCCCAAGGAAATCGCCATCGCCCGCCAGGTGGCCGGTCACATGAAGCAGCCGGTCACGGTTCTGGACAGCCCGGTGATCCGGCTGGGTCCGAGCAAGGCGCTGATCCGCCGGGCCGGCCTGCTGGTGACCAACGACACCGGCCCGCGCCATTTCGCCAGGGCCTTCGGCACGCCGGTGGTGACCATCTTCGGGCCGACGCACCAGGAATGGACCGTGACCGACAGCCCCCTGGAGCGGGCCCTGCAGGTGCAGGTGCATTGCGGGCCGTGCATGAAGCGGGTCTGCCCGCTGGATCACCGCTGCATGACCCGTATCAGCAGCGACATGGTCGTCGAGCGGGCCCACGAGTTGTTGTCCGCTCGCACGGCGGCGAGTTGAAGCCGGGTCCGCATGTCGGGACGATGGGTTCGGGGCGAACAGCCGGTGTATCCGTGACCTCTGATCCACACACTTCCCTGAATCGCGCCATCGACGCCCTGCCCGGGGCCCGTGTCGGCGTGGTTGGCGACCTGGTGGCCGACCTCTACGTCAGCGGCCAGTCCGACCGCGTCTCCCGTGAAGCACCGGTGCTGATCCTGCGTCACGAGAAGGAATGGCTGCGCCCCGGCGGTGCCGCCAACGTCGCGGCCAACATCGCGGCGCTGGGTGCCCGGGCGGTGCTGGTCGGCGTGGTGGGCGAGGATGACGCCGGGCGGCGCCTGCTCGAGATGCTTGGCGACACCACGCGCGGTGAGATCATTTCCCATGCGGTGTCCGGCCCGCGCGACCGGGCCACCATCACCAAGACGCGCTTCCTCGCCGGGGCCAAGCTGACCAGCCGCCAGCAGGTGCTCCGTCTCGACCGCGAGCCTTCGGCGCCGCTGCCGGCGGCGACGCTGGCCGCACTGCGCGAGCGGGTCGCCGCCGCGGATGCCGATGTCGATGCCTGGGTGGTCAGCGACTACGGCTACGGCAGCTTCGACACATCCTTCCGCAGTTGGCTCCGGGAGGCCGCCGGTCGCAAGCCCGTGCTGATCGACTCGCGCTACGGGCTCACCGAGTTCCGCGGCGCGACCCTCATCAAGCCCAACGAGGAGGAGGCCGAGGCCGCCGCCAGGACGCTGCGGATCGACGCCACCGAACCGGAAGCACTGGTCCGGGCCCTGGCCGCGCGCCTGGAGGCGTCCGCCTGCCTGGTCACCCTCGGGAACAAGGGGATGCTGCTGGCCGAAGGAGCCCGCGTGACCCATGTGCCGGCCGTGGGCAGCGAGGAGATTGTCGACCTGACCGGCGCGGGCGATTCGGTCGCGGCCGCGCTGACCGCCGCGCTGGCCTGCGGCGCGGACACGGTCACCGCCTGCCGGCTGGCCAACCATGCCGGCGGGATCGTGGTGATGAAGGAGGGGGCCGCCACCGCCTCGCCGGAAGAACTGCGGGCATCGGTCGCGTCGCGCGAGCCGCTCGACAGGGGCCGCGCATGAGCATCCTCCACGTCTCCGGCGGGAGCCGCCCATGGGCCAGGTGATCGAAGATCGCGATCTGCTCATGCTGATGGTCGCCGACCTGCGCGGGCAGGATCGTACCATCGTCTTCGCCAACGGCGCGTTCGACCTCATTCATGTCGGCCACGTGCGCTACCTGCGCGGAGCCGCCGCGGAGGGTGACGCCCTCCTCGTGGGAGTCAACAGCGACGAATCCATTCGCCGCTACAAGGGTCCGGACCGCCCGTTGCAGCCGCTCGTCGAGCGGATGGAAATCGTCGCCGGGTTCGAGGGCGTCACTTATGTGACCCCCTTTGACGAGCCGACCTGCGACGGATTGCTGGAGCTGATCCGCCCGGCGGTTCACGCCAAGGGGCCTGACTACACGCCGGAGAACCTTCCCGAATACTCCACGCTCCAGCGGCTGGGTATCCGCCTGGCGGTGGTCGGCGATCCCAAGGATCATTCCTCGACGGAACTGCTGCGACGGCTGGGTGGTCCGGGTTAGCGGGTTGCGCGCGGGCATCCCCTCATCCATACGAGCGGTTGGGCGCTCCGAACAGTCATCTGAGCAGCGCCTCGGCATTTCCGGCGACCACCGTCGCCTTGCCCTCGTCGAGGGTGAGTTCCACGAAGCCCGCGTCCGGCTTGAAGCTCAGCGTCAGCTTGCCGCAGCTCAGCGATGTTCCCCCCTGCCGGGCCACCCGCACGACGTTCCCCCGCGCGCCGTACCGAACCAGGCACACGTCGCCGTCGAAGGTGATCTCCGCTGCCCGCCTGGGAATGTTTTGCTTCGGCTGCTCCGCGGCATCACTCACCATCAGCACATCGCGACGCCCGTCGACCAGGAAGATCTCCACGGCCACATCCGAATCTCCGCAGGCCGCGCCGTCCGCGTTGGTCAGCGGCAAGCGCCGAAACTGGCTGATCGCGGGCTCATTCACATAGGGATGAATCACGCCCACGAAGGTGGACACCAGCGGCTCGCCCGCCGACTTCCGCCGCACGCACAGCGAGGGGATCCACGTGTCCTCCAGCGAGTCGTACCCGCCGGTCGCCACCCATGATTCGGCGGTGAAGGTCTCAGCGCCCGGCGTGAGATCCATCCAGCGCAGATGCAGATCGGTCTCGGCGGGCAGCAGTTTCAACCGGTCGTCCACCTTGAAGTCCGCGTACCAGTTGCTGATGGGTCGCGGGTCATGGCGGAAGTTGCGCATCTGGATCGCCGGGCCGCTGATCGGCGCCTCGTCCGTGGGCAGGGAGCCGGGGCCTTTCAGAGTCAGGGTCGAGAACGGCCCGTGCGTCATCCGGCAGTGCTCCTTGCCGCCGGCCACGCGAAAGACGTCGAGCACGTAGAAGTCCTCCATGTTGACGTCGACCATGGCCAGCGTGCGCTCGTAGCGGGTGACGTCCTTGAACGGAGGGCCGGCCGCGCGGATGGCGTGGAACTGATCGCCGTCGCACCACAGCGTGGTCCTGCCCTGGCCGGGCGAAGTGTTGCGGTTGTCCACGACGACGGTGTTGTGGGCCGCGGTGGTGGTGTACCACGCCGCCCTGGGCGCCCCCCAGCCGCCGTGGTTGACCGGCGGGTAGCCGAAGTCGGGGAGCAGATCCATGCCGAAGGCGAACAGCCCGATGTTCATCGCGTCCGCGTGGCTGTGCCCGCCGCCGGAGTCGTAATCGAGCCACAGCACGCGCTCATTCGCCTTGCTGCCCGAGCGGAGCAGTCCCAGGCACCACTCCTGCTTATTGACGCTGGGCAGGGTGACCTCGATCCCGACTTTCTCGATGATGCCGCGTACCTGTGCCTGGAATCCCTCCGGGTCCGCCGCGAACAGGTCGTAGGGCAGCCCGTCGGTCGTCTCCCCGTTCCCGCGGTAGAGCAGGCGCACGTAGTCGGGGTCGCCGGTGAGCTCGTACAGATCCCACAGGAACTGATAGCCCGAGGGATCGAGCCGCGGGTTCTTCGCGAAGCGCACCCCCGCGTAGTCGGAAGGTGAGCCGAACCCGCCGCAGTCCCCGATGCGCGGGTAGAACTTCGACAGGCACCAGGTGTCGATGTGGAAGCGGTACATCTGCCGCAGCTGCTCATGCCGCCCGAACATCTCCGCCAGGAAGCCCGGTTCCACGCGAGTGTACCGTCCCAGCAGCTCGCACACGCTGTGCGGCGCGATGAGCCCGTACCCGTCGAGCCCCTTCTCGCCGGACACACCGTCCACCGCGGTCGCCTTCCTGATGATCCCGTCGATCAGCGGGAGCACCTCCGCGCGGTTCTCCGGCCATCCGAGGACGGTCATCAGCATGACCACGGCCATATCCGTCTGCGGATAGTTGGACTCGATCTTCCTGCGATTGACGATCGTGTCGCGAAGGATGCGCTCCTCGATGTTGCGCTGGATGTCGGCGAACGACCCCTTGGGATTGTCCAGCTTGTATTGCCGCGCCTGCTCACCCAGGAACGCGACCAGCGCGCGGTCGTCGCGCAGTCCCTCGAAGACCTGGTCGTAGGCCATGGCCAGGTGCCGGGCCTCCACGCAGGCGTCGTGCCAGGTGGACACGTACCCGCGGGCCGGCGGGCCCTCGTACATCACCCCTTCCTTACCGAAGTCGAAGGTGGGATAGAGATCCGCCACCCGGTCCAGCAGCACGCCGGCCTTGTGGGCATACACGGGGTCGCCGGTGATCACGTAGGCATCGGCCAGCGCGTCCACCCCGGCGACGACGGCGTTTTTCCACTGCCCGTAGATCAGGTACGCGCCGATGAACCGCCAGCGTTTGTCGCCGTCGAGATACCCCTCGCCGTCATCCACGCCGTAAGTGTGCTGCGGGTCCGACGGATCGGGATGCTCGACGTTGAACAGCAGCGCCCGGTCGGCCCGGCCCGGCTGAAACACATTGTGCTCGTCGAGCCCGGAGCGGTAGAACTTCGCGAAGTCGTTGGTGGGGAACCGTGCCGCGCAGTGCGGGCAGTACACCTTCCAGGGCTCGGCCAGCGGGTTCATCCGCCAGTTGTACATCGGCACGGGCTTCTCGCAGGCCGGGCAGTGCCCGTTGGACCAGACCATCCACGAGCGCTTGATGGTGTTGCCGAACATGAGCTGCCAGAGCTGCTCGTCCGACATTTTTCGCCACGGCTCGGCGGTGCGGATGATCGGATCGCGGATGGCCGCGGCCCAGGCGTAGCGCTCGCCGTTGGCGCGGGCCTGCTCGATCAGCCGCGGCGGATAGAACACGCTGGCCTGCTTGCGTCCCGTGGGCCGTGCATCGGCCGGGCCGGCATTGGCCATCGCCGCCGCCACCGGCGGTAACTGTTTCTCCAGCCACCTATAAGCCCGCTCGCGCTCGGCGTCGGGAAAGCTGTGCGCTCCGTCGAACCACTTCCAGGTCAGCGCGTCGGTCTTGTCGGACAGCGTGTAGACCCCGCGCACGTCCTTGAACAGGGCATCCAGGTTGTCGGTGTTTTCGAAGATGTTGTCTTTGGTGCCGTACCAGACGTAGAGCGGCCGGGGTGCCGCCAACGCGCAGATATCCTGCCAGTCGAAGGGGATCTGGCTCACATCCGGCAGATAGGTGCCGATCTGTGGGATCAGCGCGGTCCGGCTCGACCAGCGCGCCGGGTGGTTGTCGCCGCGCAGGGTGGTGAATCCGCAGCTCGCCACCGCCGCGCGGATGCGCGGCTCGAACGCCGTCGCGAACAGCGTGCCGTAGGCGCCGTGGGAGTGACCGATGCTGCCGATCCGCTGCGGATCGACCATCTCCAGCGATTGCAGGTAATCGATCACCCGCCCGACGTCGTAGATCATCTTGCCCATGAACGACCAGCCGGGATGCCGCCGGTAGAAAACCATGCTGTCGTGATAGGGCAGTGTGCCTGGCGGGATGCGCTCCCCGAACCCGATCACGTCCGGGGCGATGCACACGTAGCCGCGGCGGACCAGCTCGAGCGCGAAATCCAGCTCCGGATTCCCCTTGATCCCGCAGGGCTCCTCCTTGCCCTGGGCCACCGTCTGGTGCAGGCAGATCATCGCGGCCACGCGCCGGCCCGCGGGCAGGTTCCTCGGCAGCAGCAGGTACGCCGGGATCCAGTCGTCACCCTCGGTGCGGATGCGGATGTGCCGGCGGACGTGATCGTCCAGCGTCTCCTGGCCGAGCAATTCGACCACCGGCGCGGGCGACCCCGGCGGCGGCTTCAGGTCCGTCGGTTCGCCCAGCACCTTCCGGATGTCGCCGGCGATGCGGGCCCGCTTCTTCTCCCACCGGGCCACCGTCTCGATCCGCTGGTCCGGATGACCGTCCACCGCCAGCGGCGGGATCAGCGTCGCGCTGCCCACCTGGTCATTGCGGATGTCCGGCTGCTTCCAGGTGGTGACCTTCAGCCATTCGTCGTAGTCGTAGCCCGGCCAGAACCCCGCCGCATGCGCTGCAATCGGCGTCAGCAGCCACAGGCACAGCCCGACCGGGAAGCGGTGATGACATCTGGAAGTGAGCATGAAGACCTCCGATCCGCGCCCCTTGGATCGCTGATCATCGCGCGACGGCGCGGCATGGTTGCGTGACTGCGGGAAATGCCTGTCGCGGGCGGATTATACGAGGCCCCCGTTCATCCACCAACTCATGCGGCGCACCAGCCCCCCGGTCAGGCGGCGGCGGCGCATTGCCCGCGCATGTCTTTCGGTCAGATCGGGCCCGGGGGTACCGGAGAGGCGGAGCGCGCCTGAAGCGGGCCGCGGGCTTGGCGGTGCGGGGCGGATGTGCGGCCGCTGTCGCACGTCGTCTCAGGCGCTGACGCCTTCCGCTTCGTCGATCAGCTCGAATTCGTACTGTGGCGTGGTTCCGGCGACGGCCTGGGTCCGCCAGGGTTCCACGTGGCGCATGTTGGCCGCGCCGTACACGGCGGTGTAGGCCCGGCGGCTCCGATCGCTGCGGT
>CAYVVX010000172.1:0-8906 GCA_964455315.1 uncultured Planctomycetales bacterium
CTTGCGTCCGTGGGGAATCCTCAACTCGGCGATCTTGAGCCGCACCTCCTCGGCCAGGTTGCAGAGCTGCACCGCCGTCTGCCCGAGGACGACGAGGGCGAACTCCTCGCCGCCGTAGCGGGCGGCGAACCGGGCGTCGCTCTCCAGGGCGGCCAGGCAGGCACCCACCTGGCGAAGGGTCTCGTCGCCGGTCTGGTGCCCGAAGGTGTCGTTGAGCCGCTTGAATCGATCCAGGTCGATCATCAGCAATCCCAGCGACTGCTTCCGGGAAGCACATTGAGCCAGGGCCTGGGAGAGCCGCTGATCGAACGCCGCCCGGCTGCTGACCCCGGTCAGTGCGTCGCGGGTGATCTGCTCGTTGAGCTCGCGGTTCTGATCGTTGAGCTGCTCGACCTGCTTGCGAACCTGCTGCTCGCGTTGAACGAGTTCAACCCGCTCCAATTCGGCGTTCATGGAGAGCCGGGCGAGCTGGGCCATGGCTTCCGACTGAAGCTCCTGATAGCTTCTGCTGGTGCCGATGTTGAGGGCGAACAGGGAGGCGGTCTCGCGAACCTGCTCGTCGAGCTTCTCCAGGCAGCCGTTGAGCGTGTCCTCGTCGATGGGCAGACCCGCGACGATGGTCTTGCGGGCGTCGTCCAGCAGAGTGGCTCCGGTCTCCTCGCAGAAGAGATCCGCGATCAGCGCGGAGGCTCGCAGGATGCGGGCAAGCTGGGCCAGGGTGGCGTCGCCGGCAATCGGTGTCTCCATGGGGGCATGATGGCTGCTGGCCGCGATACACAACGGCTCGGGCAGCCCCCAGTGTCCCAGCAGGGTGGCGGTCATGGCTTCGTGGGTGACGCCGAGCACCTCGTGCTCGACCGTTTGCAGAGGGCACTTGCGCTGTCCCTGGGCGTCGATCACCGGCACATAGTGGTCCTTCGCACAGATCCACGCGGCGAGCATTCCGATGTCGCAGAGCAATCCGCTGACGAAGGCCTCGTCGGCGATGGCCCGCTGGATTGACTCACCCAGCAGCCGTGCGGTGACGGCGGTGGTCAGCGAGCGCCGCCAGTAGGTAACGTAGTCGAAGCTGCCGGTTTTACGCTTGTTCAGGGTTTCGACCAGGGAGAAGCTCAGCACCATGACCTTCACAGTGCGCAGTCCCAGGACCATCATGGCCTGCTGGAGTGAGCTGATCTTCCGGGACATCCCGAACATGGAGGAATTGACCAGCTTAAGGATCTTGCCGACCAGGGCGGGATCCTGCTGGATGACCGCGGCGATGTCGTTCAGCGACACGTCGTCCGCCTGGGTCATCTTCAGGACCTGAATCGCCACCGTCGGCAATGACGGCAGGTTATCGGCCTTGCGGATCTTGTCGATGATCGCCGCCTGCATTCAGGCTCCAATCCAGGCACCTGCCGCTGCCGCCGGGCCATCCGGGCCTCGGCCGCCATCTGTCCCGTAACCGTCGGGGGCGCACTACGGCACCCCGCTTTCTCCACTCGAGACCGGCAGTCGCTGGGTGCATCGGTCCGGGCATGAGGCGACTTGATGCCCAAGCCCGGCAAATCCTGAGCGGGGCAGGTGCGTGGACGGGGCCGGCCGGCGGGGTCTTAGCGAGCTCGGGTGCGGTGCATATCCCTCCCTGCGCCGGGAGGAGAGGGATTATCGGCATCTGAAGACCCCCGCCGACGGCCGGGCAGACAATTTCCGACCTCTCAAGTCACACTTTTTTCTACACGGGGCGGCATCGGTCGTGTAGGATGAAGATGTTCGGGTGGACGAGCTTCCATTCCTTCCGGCTCGTTTCACGGCCTGAGGCACATCTCATCCTTGTCGACCGGAGGTCAGCCCATGATCCCCGTTCAGGTCACGCGTCGCTATCTCGGTCTCCTGCTCGTCAGCAGCGGGCTGCTGGCCGGGGGCTGCACCCAGCACAGCCGCAGGCAGATCGTCCAGATCTTCACGGACTCGGCGCCGGTGGTGATTACCACGCAGGGAGCGCCGACTGTGACGGCGAACCCCGGCTCGGGGCCCGAAAACGTGCCCATGACCGGCACGGCCCAGATCATCTTCGATCAGGTCGACGATTTCTTCGGCAACGCGAGCGGCACGTACACCAGCGTGTGGTCCGGCGGCGGCTACAGCATCATCACCGGCGACTGGCCGACGGAGTTTCCGCTGCAGGCCAGCACCATCACCGTCGACCGGGATGAGCAGAACACCGCCCAGGCGTTCGTGGAGATCTCCGCGTACTTCGAGGTCACGTTTCCCGACGGGGTCAGAGGCTACAACCAGTCTCCACTGGTCATCGGCGATACCGTGGACGCGGTCCCGCCCAACTTCGGCTCGGTCAACCTGGGCGGACAGGTGCCGCTGTTCTCCCGACCGGCGGGCGGCGCACCGATCGGCCGTTCGCTCCTGGGACTCAACGCCGCGTTCGTTGACACGGTGGAGTTCATCGGTGACGGGGACGGCACGTCATTCTTCGATCCGCTCAACTGGGACAACGACGTTCCCGACGGCGATGAAGCGGCGGTCATCCCGGCGGGGTTCGGCGTCATCGTGGGCAGCGGCGTTCAGGCGACGGTCAGGATGCTCAATGTGGAAGGGACGCTCCTGCAGGAGGATGTGCCCATCGCGGCCGAGCATGTGTATGTGAACGGCGAATTCACGCTGGGCAGCGCTTTTGGCGCGAGCAATCCCGCGGTGATTGCCGACGGCTTCGCGGTGGACGACGGTGGAAAGCTGAACATCGGTACCGGATCCACGGTGGCCGCGGCGAGGATCGATGGCAACTTCTTCTCCGCGGAGGGGTCGACCTTCACCGTCAATGTCACCTCGCCGATCGACCGCGACGAACTGATCGTCAACGGCCGGGCCGCACTCGGCGGCACGCTGGACGTGGTGGTTGAACCCCAGCAGGGGGTGGAGTTCACCCTCGGTACCGAGGTTCGCATCCTGTCGGCCAATGAGATCGTCGGGCGGTTCGACGCCGCGCTTGGACTCGATATCAGCGACACCCGGCGGTTCGAGGTCGTCTACCGCGATCAGGAGGTGGTGCTTCGCGTGGTCGGGATCGTGCCCGGCCCGCCGCTGACAGCGCTGAATGCCGCGCAACGCGTGAACGTCGATCTGCCCGGCGATCAGGATCAGCCGGACGGCGCGGTCGGGCCTGACGGCAGCTTTGCGATCGCGTTCCGCGACCGGCAGGACAACACCATCAAGGTTTCCTGGTTCGACGAGAACGGCCAACCGCTGTTCACCCCGATCACCGCGACCTCGACGCCGGGGCCGGTGAGCGACCCGGCCATCAGCTACGACGGATCGCTTACCGCCGTGGCCTGGAAGGTCGCCGGGACCGGCGTCGTCGGTAGAACGTACAGCACCCCGGGCGCGGGCGCATCGGGGGTGTTCAGCGTCATCGCGAATCCGGATGCCGGCCGGCCGGATGTGGAGATCTTTGACGGCAACGTGCTCACCGTCGCGAAGGAACCGGTCGATCCACCGGCTGACACGCAGTTCCAGATCCTCACGGTGGTCGCCGACCGCTTCGGCAACATCAACCATAGCTTCTTCGCCAACGACAACGTGACCAGCACGCCGTTCGCCACCGATCCATCCGCCCTGATCGTGACCGGTTCCAATCAGGCCATCATCACCTGGGGCGCCGAGCCGGGCATGGCCGCACGCAGTTTTGACAGCACAGGCACGCCGCTGACGCCCGAGACTGGATTGACCATCGAAGGGCCGATCGAGCTCACTTCGACGGGGCTACTCTCGGGTGGAAAGCTCGCCATTGTCGGCGAGGTGCCGGGATCCAACCCGGGCGCTTCCGGTGCGATCAAGCTTGCTGTCATAGATGAGAACTTTGACACAATTCTGGATGAGGAGCTGCAGCCGCCGGCCACCCCGACAAGTCCGATCGTCAACGGCGACGGCGGCCCGTCCAGCACCGTTGTGTATCGCGGCTGTGACGGCGGCATACGTGCCTTCGACGTCCTCGAAGACGGCTACTTCGACCTGACCGTCACGACGTTGACCGACCCCGGCGTGGTTGCGACCGACCTGCACACCGACCGCGGAGGGGATCGCGAGTTGTTCACCTTCAGCGCCGACGACGGCGACGGGCTGGGTACCTACTACCTCTTCGTCGATGGCTTCGGCGCCGCTTCCGGCGGCGAGTACGTGCTGACGGTCAACCTTCCCGCGGGCACCGAAGAGTCCGACATCGACCTGGACTGCAACGACAACAACGACTGCATCGCCGGATGGGTCAGCGACGCGGACGGCGCCGGACCGGCCGACCCGCGGGTGGTGGTCTGCACCGACACCGCCGACGGGCTTGAAGACGGCTGTGCGGCGATGGAAGTCGACGCCACGGCCGGCGCGCAGACCAATCCGGATGTGCTGATCCGCGACAACGGCAAAGCCATCATCACGTGGGACTTCAGCAACGATGTCTTTGTGCAGCTTCTGGACGAGAATGGCGGGTTCACGGGCTCCCGCATCCAGGTCAACACCACACCGACCGATGGCGACGCGATGCCGCAGATCGTATTTGACGAATCGTCCAACGAGTTCATCGTCTCCTGGACCCTGGACGACGCGCCGTACCTGGTGGGGCGCAAGTTCGATGCCGACACGGGGGCCGCACAGACCGGCGAGATCGACCTGGGAGCCCTCAACGCCATCGATAGCGCATCCTATTACATCTTCGTCGATGGCTTCGGCGCCGGGGCGTGGTCCGAGGAGGACGGGGGCAACTACACCCTGTCCATCCGGGTCTTTGACAACGAGCTGCAGGGTGTCACGTCGCCCACGACGGTGACCACGTCGCCCAACCCGCGCAACTGCGAGCTCGAATGCGACGAGCAGAAGCGTTGCAGCCTGGTCTATGACGCTGATGACGGCGACGGGCGCGGCGTGTTCCAGGTGGAGTTCGACGGCGCGAGCGGCCAGGTGCTGCGCAATGAAACCTCGCTCGGGACCGGTGCCGCCGGCAACAGCTTTTCACCATCGATCAGTGTGCGCGGCAATGGAGATCGCGCTTACTGTGATCTTGCCGACAACGGCTTCGTGACGGTGGTGAGAACCTTCTGGCTCCAACGCCTGAAGGAGACCACGCTGTCATTCAACGAACCCGTGAACGCCAGCTTCCGCCCGATCGGCAACTCCCATGCGCCCGATGGCGCCTGGGGCGGCGATCGCATCGTCCAGTGCTGGACCCAGCTCTTTGCGAATGTGCCGGCCTCGGGTATCACCTGCCGCAGCTACGCCCCGCCGCCGGCCGACAGTGACGATGACACCGTCCCGGACACCTGCGACAACTGCCCGGACTTCGACGATCTCGTCGACGGTGATCTCGACGGTGTGGCCGACGGCTGCGACAACTGTCCCGACACCGCTCCCGGCACGCCGGTCATGCCCGACGGCTGCACCGGCGATCTGACCGCCTTCGGGCGCGAGCACAAGCGGCTCGGCGACGCGGTCCTCGACGCCGAGGCCGGCGGCAAGGTCGGCGTGCACAACGTCGGCAACTCCGGCAGCGACGGCGTCACCATCAGCCTCAAGGACGAGGACGCCGAGACGCAGGCGTTCACCGTGCAGGTGGCGCTCGCGTCAACGACTCTCAATCCCGGCGCGGTGCTCGGTGTCTTCGCGGCCGGCAAGATCGGCACGTTCTCCCAGCTCTTCGGGCGGCTGTTCCTTCGCAACGAGGGCACCGGCGTGCTCAAGGTGGAAGCGAGCTTCTCCTACCTCGGCGTCAGCACCACGCGCGTGCAGGTGTTCAAGGACGGCCAGCCGGTCGGCGATCCCGTGCTGGTCAATTCCGCCGACATCGGCACGGTGCCCGACAGCGCGGGCATCGCCGGGTTCGGCGCGCTGCCGCTGGACATGTGGGGCCTGCGCGTGTTCTTCGACGGCGACGTGCCCTTCACGCCCGCCGGCGGCGGCGGACCGCTGGTCGGCGATGAGATTCGCGTCGTGCCGGAGGGTTTCACCGGAACGCTGACCGAGTTCGTCAACTTCGACATCATGGGCATCAACACCGGCCCGTTCAGCATCTGCGACGAAACCCTCGGCGACCTGACCTGCCCCGGCTATCCCTCCAACACCAGCAGCGACGGCGATGATGTTCCCGACGGCTGCGACAACTGCCCGTACACCGTGGTCGGCGCGGAGGTCGACGCCGACGGCTGCCCGCCGTTGATCCCGGGCGACGCGGACGGCGACGGCGACGTGGACGACCGCGACCTGGAGGAGTACTTCGCCTGCGTGGCTCTGTCCGGTCCGGCCGTGCTCCAGCCGGTTTCCTATTGCCGCAACTTCGACTACACCGGGGACGGCTGCAACGCCCAGGATGACTTCGCGATCATTCAGGCGTGTTACAGCGGACCCGGCATTCCCGCATCCGTGGATTGCGATCCCATCCAGGCCTGCTGCCTGCCGGATAACACCTGTGTGGAGTTGGGAGCGGCGGCATGCAAGGCGCTCGAGGGCTACGCGCACGGCCGGGCAACGTCTTGCGAATTCGTGGTGTGCCGCCCCGGTGGAGCCTGCTGCCACGGCAACGCGGGCTGTTCCTTCAACTACTGCGACTACAGCTACGATTGCGGCTGCCCCGGTTACCTGGGAACCTTCCAGGGATACGGGACGACCTGCGAAACCGTGACGTGTCCCGGGAGAGACAGCCCGGTGATTTGCTGTCTCCCGGGTGGTGAATGCAGCGATGATCAGCTCAGCCATGCCGAATGCGAAGCGTTCGGCGGCAGATCCAAAGGTTTCGCCCGCACCGGTTGGGATTGCAGCAAGGTCGCCTGCCCGGGGCCGTAACGCCTCGCCGGCAGTCGCCGGTCCTCCCTAAGTCCGCAGCCACCAAGACCTCCGCTGGGGGTCAACCCGGTGCCTGGGCCCGGGCCCAGGCACCTGCCCCGCTCGAAAAAACCTGAGAAAAACCGCCCGCCGCGAAAGATCCCCTGCCCCCCGTACCAATGTACCCCTGTCATCCGGTGGTCGACTCGAGTGAGTTGTCCGGAGGGCGAGACCGACGCGGCTCCTGAAACCGCCGCCTGAGACCAAGGAGAAACGATCATGACCACCCGAACCAAACTCGCCAGCATCCTCTTCGCCGCCGCCGCCAGCCTCGCCGCGGCTTCCAGCGTCCAGGCCGGCGGGCACTGCGGCAGGTCCTACTATTACAGCGGAAACTATTGCGGCAACTACACTTACGCCGCTCCGACCTACTACTACTCGAATGCCTACTGCCCCCAGCCGGTGGTGGTCTATCCGAGTGCCTATCGGACCTGCCCCCAGCCGTACTATGGCGGCTTCACGGTGCAAAGCGGTGTGCACCATTCCAAGGGCCACAACTTCCGCAGCCGCAGCTTCCGTCGCCGGTAAGAGCGAAGTTCGATCCGGGGCCATCATGCCCCATGACGGAAACTCCGACCGCCGCCGATCGAGGCGGCGAGCCGGGAGAATCGACGAGGCCCGGTCGGCGCTATCATGCCCGCCCGGGCCTCTCGGTTGGAGCGTGGATGGGGAGCAGGTTCGCAGGGTCCGCGGTGCGGGCTGCTCCGGGAGATGGAGCCACCCGCGGAGCTTTCCGTGCCGCGGGCCGGTTCGGCCACCGGCGACTTCAGTAGCCGTCGCGAACCTCGACCTCCAGCTCGACGAAGTCGAAGCTGGGGATGTTGGTGCCGATGACGCCGCAGTCGTCGGAGGGCACCTCGTCGCGGATGATGTCGTTACGCACGGTGAGGCGGATGTAATGCAGACCTTCCTGAAGATCCACGAGCGGATTGGGCTCGGTCGAGAAGGCATCACCCGGCGCGAGCGTACAGGGATCGGCGTCCGACGCTCCGCTGGTCCACTGGAAGGTCAGCGCGGTGGCCCCCTGGCCGGGCTGGCTGATGTCGCCGATGAACTGCACCGCTTCGGAATCGTCGTCGTCGCCGGGGCGTTCGACCAGGAAGCCGGTGGCGGTGCGGGTGACGGTCTGGCCGGGACGGGCTTCGATGTCGTAGACGGCGTCCGGCCAGGAGACCGTGCAGGTGATGACGTTGAGGGCGCACTGGCTGGCGAAGGCGACGCGGGCGTTTTCCGGGGGCAGCCCGACGGGCTCGGGCGGCGGCGGCGGCGGGCAGCCCTGCCCGGCGCTGAGTGCGGCCATGATCACCACCACCGGAAAAACCAGCAGGCGGAACGTGCGATGATTCAACGGGAATGCCATGATTGTCGTCCCTCTCGCGCCGTCAAGTGTGAGCCCGCATCCCATGATACCCGCGTTCAGATGAACTTCCAGCACGGGAGGCTATAATGTTTCCACAAATCACGTTGAGGCCTTTGTATTCGATGCGTCACACCGGACCACTCATGCTCGTCGTTCTCGCCTGCCTGGCGGGCTGCGCGGGATGCGGCGCGGGGGGTGGGCCCGCTGTCCTGCGCTCACCGCGATCCACCCGGGTGCTGTCGATGTCGGCCCGGCCGCCGGCAGGCGCGGTGCACCTGGCCGCGATGGCGCAGGCGGATGCGGCGCGGCCATCAGGCGTTGCGAGCGCGACCACGCGTCCGGCCGGAGATGTCACCGGTACCGCTCCCGCAAGCGTGGACGATCCCGGCACCGGCTCCGTGGCCACGACCCGACCGGCGTCCTCCGCGGCCCGCTACACCGCGCCGGGGATGGGGTTCCGTCAACTCGACATCCTGGCCACCGGGGTGGCACTGGCGGGGCTTCCGATGATCAGCGACGAGGCTCGTGACGCCTCGCAGTCGGCGGTGGCGGCCATCGGCCTGCGCACCGAGGGCGTGGTCGGTCGGCCGGGACTGGCCACCGCACCGACCACGGTGGCGACCGGCGTGCTGACCCGCGGCGGCCTGCAGCGGGGACCGGGCACGGGACTGGGCTTCGGCTCGTCGCG
>CAYVVX010000173.1:0-8903 GCA_964455315.1 uncultured Planctomycetales bacterium
CCCGCCGTTGTTGGCGATCCCCCGCAGGCCGTCCCGCGTGCTGAAGGCGATGATGCTGTTGCGCAGGATCAGCGAGGCGTTATCCCGCGCGTACAGCCCGTTGTCGCAGGCCACCATGGTCACATGGTCCACGGTGTTGGTGCCGAACAGGCGGTTGTTGTAGACGGCGTTCCCGTGGATGTCACCGCCGGTCGACGGATTGTCCTTCACGTTCCAGATGATGCAGTTCCTGATCAGGTTGCTCCGCGCGGTCTGCACGAAGTTGTAGCCGAAGTCCTGCTGACCGTTGCCGGCGGCCATGATGTGGATGCCGTCAAAGGTGAAGAACTCGCGGTCCACGCCCACCAGGATGACACCGCGAAGAATGACCACGTCGTCAACCGCCTTGCCCGTGTCGGCGATCCTGGCCGCCCGGATGGTCCAGCCGTCATTGGCACCGTTGAAGACCTGCCCCGCGGAATCGGCCGGGATGTTGACCACTTCGTCGTAGATCCCTTCATAGACGACGATCTCCACCGGCTTGAACGGCGGGACGTCCTGCATGGCCCCGGGATCGTCGAACAGAACGGCCGCATCCACCGCCGCCTGGATGGTGGCGTAAGGCTGTCCCGGTCCGACCCGGAGGGTGCGCACGCAGTTGATGTCCACGCAGGCCGTCCCGTCGCCGCGGTACTGGCCAAGCTGGACGTTGTCGCAGTCGGCCTGGGTGGTATCGAGGCAGGTCTCGGAGGCGGTGCAGCATGCCCCGGTGACGGAGCAGACCAGTCCCTCGACCGCGCAGGTGGTGTTGAGTCCCTGGAGAATGCCGTCCTGGGCCGCGCAGTCAAACGCGTTCAACTCGGCACAGGTGCCATTGGGCAGACAGCAGGCCCCTGTCGGGGGCGTACAGTTGGTGCTGACGCAGGCGGTGCCGTCGCCGCGGTAGTCGCCGGCGGGCAGGATCGGGCAGCCCGTCGCGGTGGTGTCGACGCACTCGGCATTGTCGTAGCAGCAGGCCCCGATGACGGCGGCCGCGCCGGCCACCGGCAGGGCGCCCATGTTCAGTTGACCGTTGGTGAATGATCCGGCACTGCTGCCGGTCCCGGCGCAGGGGGAGTTGGGCCTGAGCTTGAGGAAGTCGGGGTTGACGGGGTCAACCGAGGTGAATATCGGATCAGCACCGAGATTGTAGTTGACGTTGTTGCCACCGTCGGCGTAGGCCTCGGCGCAGATGCCGAGCCCGGGCGGGATGTCGCCGCTGTTACAGTTCTGGGTGTTGAAGATGTTGGAATAGCTGGGCGAGTTGGCGTTGCCGCCGAACTGGCCGAGCCCGTAGGTGCCGCTGTAGGCAACGATGCTGTCCTTGAGGATGTAGGTGCTGCTGTTGGAGCTGACCATGCCGAAATCCATGTCGTAGATGGTCAGGTGCTCGTAGGTGTTGGTGCCGAAGAGCCGATTCTGAGAAATGGCCGCGAAGCCCACCGCGGTGCTGTTGCCGCCGTAGATGAAGCAGTTGCGCACCTTGTTGCTGCGGGCGGTCTGGGCGAAGGTGTAGCCGCTGGTGCCCACCGGATTGACGTTGATGCCGTCAAAGGTGAAGAAATCGCGGTCTATGCCGACGCTGATGCCGCCCACCACCACCACCCGGTCGCCGGTGTTCGCCCGGATGGTCCAGGAGTCGTTCTGGCTGTTGAACCGTGCCGGGACCTGGGCCGGAATCGATACCACCTCATTGTAGACCCCGGCAAACACCACGATCACCACCGGGTCGGCGGGCGGCGTGTTGTTGGCGGCGGCCGGATTGTCCAGGGCCACGCCCGCGTTGACTGCACTCTGAATGGTGGTATGGGGCTTGCCCGGCCCGACCTCGAAGGTCACCGCCAGCGCCGGAAGGCTCAGCGCCAGGAAGGCCGCCGCACGGGTCAACACATCTCGGGTGGATATCATGGGTCAATTCCTTTCCAGTAAAACCTCACGCCTGCGGGCTGCTTCGGAGAAGCGCCCGGCGGACGGTCGATAACGGATCATCAAGGGCAACAAACCAAGCGGCTCCGCCGGTCTCCATTGACCATGCCGAGCCCGCTGCAAGGCCCCGCCGGATTCATCCGCACCCCGCTCGCAGGCGGAAGATCATCGCGGGATGTGGGCTCCGCCTGCGGCCCGGCAAAAGGTACCGCAGGCAGAGCGCAGGTTACATCATGCTCATGCCCCCTGGGCGGAGGCCGGCCCGGCCCGCGGTCGGGCCGTATGTCGAACTTCGCTTTACATCGCCCGGCCGCGGCGGCTCAGCAGGGCCAGGCCACCGAAGGCCAGCAGTGCCAGCGTCGCGGGCTCGGGAACGGTGGGCAGGGCGCCCATGTTCAGCCCGCCGTTGGTGAACCGGCCGGCGGAACTGCCCGTGCCCGACGAGGGCGAGGTCTGAGCCAGCCACAGGAAGTTCGGATGGTTGGGATCGGTGGAGGCGAACTCCGGATCAAACCCGAAGGGATAGAAAACGTTGTTGCCGCCGTCCGGCATGAGAGTGCAATCACCCAGATTGCCGCCGCTGTTGCAGTTGTTGGACGCGGGATTGTAGATGTTGGAATAGCTCACCCCGTTGGCGTTACCACCGAACTGGCCGAGCCCGTAAGTGCCGCTGTCGGCGACGATACTGTTGGTCATGACCCAGGTCGAGTTGTCGGAGCTGGAGACGCCGAAGGTCATGTCGAAGATGGTCATGTGATCAAGCCAATTGGTGCCGAAGAGGCGGTTCATGCCGATGCCGGCGAAGTTGATCGCCGAGGTGTTGCCGCCGTAAATGAACGCGTTCTTGATCATGTTGCTGCGGGCGGTCTGGGCGAAGGTGTAGCCGCTGGTGCCCACCGCATGGACGTTGATCCCGTCGAAGGTGGACTTATCGCGGTCATTACCGACACTGATGCCGCCGTTGACCACCACCCTGTTGCCATCCGCCGCTTTGATCGTCCAACTGTCGTTGGGACCGTTGAAGCTGGAGGTTCCGTCCGCGGGGATGGATACCACCTCGTTGTAGGTGCCCGTGTACACTTGGATGGTGACCGGATCGGCCGGAGGCGTGTTGTGCTGGGCGGGGCCGCCGATGTCCAGCGCCGCGGCCGCGTTCACCGCGTCCTGGATGGTGGTGTAGGGCTTGCCGGCCCCCACCTCGAACAGTACCGCCTGGGCCGCTGACGTGGCCAGCATGGGAACCAGCAGACCGGCGCTAACAATTGCGAGCTTGTTCATGGCTTCTCCTCCTAGGGAATGGTTCTCTTATACACAAAGACACTTCAGTTGCCGATCCTCCCGCTGAGGGGCGGCATGGAACTGCGATCTGGAGACCGGCGGCTGGAACCACCGCGGGTGCGGGCCGCCACCGAGGCGGTGCGCACCAAGGCGGCAATCGCCGCCGGACCGGAGGCAGCAGCCTCCATCACCTGTCACCAACTACGGCCGATCGCTTGCACGAAGCATGATGTGAGCACGAAACCGACTCTCTGACAATTTCTTTATCCCATGAACTAAGTCCCCAGTCAAGCAAAAAACGGCACACCCCGATCGGTTTTTGTGGCAACGTGAATAAAGTGTGGCTTCTTTGGGCCCGCCCCGCCCCGGCCGGGGTGGATGGTTGCCGTCCTGCCATCGATACGGCCTGTTCCCCGGCGGGCCCGTGGCGCGGCCCTTCATTCGTCGCCGTGACGGAGAGCCTGCGTCAAGACGCTTGCGGAGCCATTGTTATCAGCCATAGACTTGCCGGTGTGAAGGCGCACAAAGGCAGACGCAGGGCGGTTGGTTCGGGACCAGCGCCTCGCCGCCCGATCGCTGTCGCATCGCCGCCCACGCTGAGCCCGCGGATACTGCTGGTGCTGCTCCTGGCCGCCGTGCTGCTGGTCGTCGGAGGAGTTCATGCCCCGGTGTTATCGGCCCGTGCGGTCTCCATCGACGACGGGCCCTACCTTCTCGACAACCGCATGGTCAACGACCCGGGCTGGTCCACCGCCGTCCGCTTCCTGGGCGAGGTCGCCGAGCCCTCCAGCATGGCCGGGTACTACCAGCCGCTGACCATGATCTCGCTCATGCTCGACGTGGGCATGGGCGGCGGGCCGCAAAACCTTGAGCCGTTTCGTGTCACCAGTCTGATCCTCCATTTAGCATCTACGGGATTCGTGGTCCTGTTGATCTACCAGTTGTTCGGCTCCGCCCCCGCGGCGGCCATGGTCGGGCTGCTGTTCGGGCTGCATCCGGTGGCCGTGGATCGGGTGGCCTGGATCGCGGATCGCAAGACGGTGCTCAGCACCGCGCTGGCCCTGGCGTCGCTGGTCGCGTATCTCCGGTACGCCCGCCACCGCCGGGCCCGGGCCTATGCCTCCGCGCTGGCGCTGTTCGCCATGTCGCTGATGGCCAAGCCGACCGCGCTGTCGCTTCCTCTGCTGCTGTTGCTGCTGGATCTCTGGCCGCTGCGGCGCCGATGGCGCCAGGCGCTGCTGGACAAGCTGCCCTTCGTCGCCTTGTCGGTCCTTTCCATCGTGGTCACCGCCGTGTCGGAAGGCCGCACCACGGTCGGAGCCGGCGCCCATCAGATGGGCGGGTCCGACCTGGCGCTGACCTTCTGTCACAATACCATCTTTTACCTTTCAAAGGTGGTTTGGCCGGTTCACCTGAGCCTCTGGTATCCCTTCCCCGACCCGCTCTCGACCGCGGATCCCTGGATACGCGCGGGGCTCGTCGGCGCCCCGCTGCTGCTGCTGGTCCTGGCGGTTTCGCTGCGTTACACGCCCGCCTGTGCGGTCGGGACAGGCTTCTTCCTGATCGGGTTTCTGCCCACGCTGGCGGGTGTGCTGCGCGTCCGGGACGTGATCGCCGCCAACCGCTTCATTTACCTTCCCATGGTGGGAATTGCCATCCTGCTGGCCTGGCTGGTCACCCGGGCCTGGAGCCCTGTTCCGCCGCGCCGTCCCCGGGCCCGATGGCTGGTGCTGGCCGTGGTGGTGGCCGCGGCGGGCGCCGAGACCGTTGCCAGCCGCAGGGTCATGGCCCGCTGGAGCGACTCGGTCACCCTGCATCGCGACATGGTGGCCAAAGCGCCGCTGGCGCCCAAGGCATACATCAGCCTGGGTGGGGCGCTCCAGGCCGCCGGCGATCACCGCGAGGCGATCACCTGCTACCGCCGGGCCATTGAACTGGGTGGGCGCGATGCCACAACCTTCACCAATCTCGGCACCGCCCTGGCCGTCGAGGGGGAAATGGCCGAGGCCCGGACCGCGTTTGAGTCCGCCATCGCCGCCGATCCCGACTATCCCGCGGCCCACTACAACCTGGGCGTGGCCCTGGCGTCCGGGGGCGATCGACCCGCCGCCATGGCCTGCTTCCGCCGAACCCTGTCCTTGGATCCCGGGAACGCCGATGCCCACAACAACCTGGGGGTGGAACTGCTGATGGATCAGCACGTGGCCGAAGCGGTCGAACATTTTCGGCAGGCCGCCACTCACCGACCGGATCATCCGGATGCCGCTCGGAACCTGGAGATCGCCGAGGAGATCATGCGGGCCCGTTCGCGATCGGGATCCTGAGCGTCAGCGGAAGGTCTTGACAGCTCTTCCCGGCTGGGGCTAGGTTTGTTTACGACCTTTCATATCCTCGGTGTCGGGTTGCCTGCCCGGTTGCCGCAGGCCGTTGGCAAGAGGCGGGAGGATGCATCGATGATGCTCTTGAAGATGCTCACGCGGACCAGGACGGTCTGTCGGCTCATGGTACTGGTGTGCGCCGCACTGGCCGCACGGGCGGAGGCGGGTCCGCCTTACCCCAAGGTGAACCTCTCGGTGGGCTACCGGGTGGATCCGAACTGGCCGGACAAACCGGCCGACTACAAGTGGAAGTTCGCGGTCAGTGTCTGGGTGGACAAGCAGGATCGGGTGTGGACGCTGAACTTCGCGGATCCGCCGGTGCAGGTCTATTCCACCGAGGGCAAGCTGCTGGACGCCTGGGGGCAGGGCCGGTTCGGATACCCGCATCATATTCACGTGGACCGCGAGGGCAACGTCTGGATCGCCGACTTTCGCTCCCACCTGGTCCAGAAGTTCACGCCCAAGGGGGACCTGCTGCTGACCCTGGGCACGCCCCAGGAGCCGGGGAACGATGAAACCCATTTCAACGGCCCGACCGGCACGGTGACCTCACCGGAAGGCGACGTGTTCATTTCCGATGGTTATGGCAACGATCGGGTGGTGCATTTCGACGCCCACGGGCACTTCGTCAAGGCCTGGGGCCGACTCGGGCAGGGGCCCGGGGAACTGAGCCAGCCCCACGCCATCGCCATGGATTCGAAGGGGCGGCTGTATGTGGCCGAGCGCAACAACTGCCGTATCCAGGTTTTCGATCAGAACGGCAAGTCACTGGCCGAGTGGCGTCATCTCATCAATCCGTGGGGCATCTGGATCACGGAGCGCGACGAGGTGCTGGTCTGCGGTTCCTCACCGGCCCGCTGGGGCGAGCTCGGCAACCTCGGCAATCCACCGCAGGATGCCGTGGTGATCAAGTTCGACACCACCGGGCGGGCCCTGGAGCAGTGGAGTTTCCCGCTGGTCAAGGATGGGCACATGGTGCCCGGCGCGGTGGATTGGGTTCATGGCATCGCCGCCGATTCGGGGGGGAATCTCTACCTTGGCGACGTGGCTGATGACAGTCCGGCCCATCGGGTCCAGCGGTTTGTGCGACTCAAACCGGACCGCTGATTCGGAGCCGGTCGCCCGGCGGGCCTGGCCGGACATCGCGGCTCACTCCGCGCGGCAGGCCGGATCCAAGGCCACCTCCGCACCGCTCAGGCAACCGGTGAAAATGGTCCGATCGCCGCTGTCCACCCGCAGGTCGCAATTGAGGTCGGCCTGGTAACATCCCGCGGCCATGGCACCCAGGCCGGTCTGGCCCAGGCAGCGCTGCATGAGGCTGTGATCGTTCATGTCCACGTCGTCATCCAGGTCATGATCGCCGAAGAAGGAGTCGGGCAGCCGGATCGGCGTGAACCAGGTCCATGCCCCGCCGATCTTCTCACTGACCCCGTTCCAGGCGTTGTAGTACATGAGCAGTTTTCCGGTCGGCTGATCGTAATAGAGCGACGGGGCCTGCAGGTAGCCGCTTTCCCAGCCGGGCTGCGGTGAGAGAATCGGGTTGCCCGGTCCATCGACCCAGGTGATGCCGTCACGCGAGGTCGCCCAGGCGAGCCTCGGCCCGACGTTGTAGAACATGTAGAAGTAGTCGCCGAGTTTAATGGCGCCGCCGCGCAGGCGATCCTCCGTGTCGCTGACCTGTCCCATCCTGGTCCAGGAGATGCCGTCCGGGGAGATGGCGAAGCCGGTCGGGCCGAAGTGCCCGCCGGTCTGTGTGCCGTTGTACCACATCTTGAAGAGCCCGTCGGCTTCGTCGAACAGCACGGTCGGCTCGCGCACGGTGTCGGAGTCGAAGGCGTCCAGGTCCGGGTCCACATTCAACACCCGCCCGTGCTTGGTCCAGTTGACGCCATCGGGGGACGTGGCGTAGCCGATGGTGTTCCAGCCGGCGGATTCTTCCGGCGTGCAGGGATTGCTGCAGGGTTGAATCTTGTGCCCGGTGTACCACATCTTCCAGGTGTTATCGTGCCACAGGACGGTGGGCATGTGAACCTGTGCGTCGTCGAAGGATCCCGGCGGGCCCGGTTGCAGCACGACGCCGACCTTGGTGAACGTGACCCCGTCGGGCGACGTGGCCAGGTGAATGCGCCGCGGATAGTCGTTCACCGAACCGCCGGTGTACCACATCATGAACGGGCTGTTCTGGTCTTTGCGGGCGACACATTGATGCAGGGTATCCTGGTTGTCGGTCCAGAAGCCGTTGGGCGGCACATCCGTACTCGGCTGAATGATGGGGTTCCCGGGGAATCGGTTGAACGCGACCCCTTGAAGCCCGTGGTCGATCCCGCACACCGCGGGCACCCACCGCGTGCACGCTGATGTGTCGCAGCTCGTGCCCGGACCCTGAAACGCGCCGCCGCACGTTTCCGCCGCGGTCCTCGTGCAGGTGCCCTCGATGGTGTCGCAGCAGGCGCCCAGGTCGGCCGCATCCTGGTCAGCCGGCAGGGCGCCCATGTTGCTCTGCCCGTTGGTGAAGGCTCCCGGGCTGCTGGCCGTGCCGGCGGAGGGAGAGAGGACCGAGAGCCAGAGAAACTCCGGGCTCGCCGGGCTGGTAGAAAGGAACAGCGGGTCGGCCCCGGCGGGGTAGTTGACGTTGCCGCCGTTATCGGGGAACCCGGAACAGTCGCCGATGGTGCCGCTGGTGTTACAGTTGGTGGGGTTAAACAGGTTCGAGAAGCTGATCGGGTTGGCGTTGCCGCCGAAGCGGCCGACGGCGTAGCCGCCGCAGCCGGCGATGATGCTGTCGCGGAGAACGAAGGTGCTGTTGTCCGCGGCGGTGATGCCGTTGGTGCAGTTCCAGACGGTCAGGTGCTCAAAGGTGTTGGTGCCGAAGAGGCGGTTGAGATTGATGGCCGGGAACCCGGCCGCGGTGACGTTGCCCCCGTGGATGAAGGCATTGCGTACGGTGCAGCTCCGCGCCGTCTGGGCGAATGCGTAGCCGCTGCGACCGACCATCTCGACGTTGATGCCGTCGAAGACGAAGAAATCGCGGTCCACGCCGACGCTGATGCCGCCCACCACCACCACCCGGTCGCCGGTATTCGCCCGGATGGTCCAGGAGTCGTTCTGGCTGTTGAACCGTGCCGGGGACTGGGCCGGAATCGTTACCACCTCGTTGTACACCCCGGCATACACCACGATCACCACCGGATCGGCGGGCGGCGTGTTGTTGGTGGCGGCCGGATTGTCCAGGGCCACGCCTGCGTTGACCGCACTCTGAATGGTGGTATGGGGCTTGCCCGGCCCGACCTCAAAGGTAACGCC
>CAYVVX010000174.1:0-8889 GCA_964455315.1 uncultured Planctomycetales bacterium
CCGCTCGACGACCAGGCCATGCGCCCTCTGAACATCCTCGGCAACAAGATGTTCGCCACGCTGTTCACGCTGCTGCTGGAACAGCGCATTCGCGACACGCTCTGCGGCACCAAGGTGATCTGGGCCCGCGACTACCGGCGGATCATGCGCTCGCGCGGCTACTTCAACAGTTGCGACCTGTGGGGCGATTACGACTGGATCTTCGGGGCCGCCAGGAACAACCTGCGCATCGTCGAACTGCCGGTGCATTACCGCGAGCGCGTGGCCGGCGAAACCAAGATGACCCGTCGGCTGCGCAACGCCTGGATCATGCTGCGGATGTGCGGGATCGCGTTCAGGAAGCTGTATTGGATATGAAGCAGAAGTGATGAGTCATGAGTGATGAGTAGCGGCCGTTTCTGGTGCCGGCTGGTGCGGAGTGATTCGTCGCTGTGTACTTATCCGCAACCTGGTGATTCTTTTCGTGTGTCGCCATGACGACCCTGCCCTGGCCATTCTCGATCACCTCTCCGGCGGAGCATGATGAAGCCGTCGCGCAACCCGTGCCGGCCGTGCGGGCGGAGCGGGGTATATGGTGGCGCGACGCCGTCGCCATCGGGCTCATGCTGCTGCTGCAGGCGGTGTATTTCACCGGCGTGGTGGGCTCGGACGATCTCGGCTACGCGTCGCTGATCTGGCATTCCCGCGGCGGTGAGCCGGTTCCCTGGGAGCTGAGCTATTACTTCGCGCGATTTGTTCATTGGAAACTGATCCACCTGGCGGTGGTGCTCGTGCCGGGCACTCCGGCGGCGATCGCGTTGCCGTCGATGGTTGCGTCGCTGGTCACGCTGCTGGCGGTGCGGCACCTGGCGGTGCGCTACGTGGACGCGCGGCTGGGCTGGCTGGCCGTGCTGCTGTACGGGCTGGTGCCGGTGTCGGTGCTGATGGCATCGGCGGCGTTGCCGGACACGGTGGCGACCGCGCTGGGCTGGGGCGGGGTGTGCCTGGCGGCGGGGCCGATCCTCGAGCCGCGCGGGCGCGGCGACCGGTGGCGATGTCTCCTGGCCGGGCTGCTCATCGCCGTCGGCTACAACGCCAAGGAGACCATCGCGGCGCTGATCCCGTGCCTGGGGATGTTCGTCGGGCTGCGCTGGCTAATCGACCGGTTGCGCGGCCGCCTTACAGCTCATGGCAGATATGGGCGACAGCGTAAAGCCGAAGGGGTGGGCACGGCCCACGCTGCGGAGTCGGCACTCGCGACTGAATCGCCGGTCACCGGTCGCCAGTCGCCGGCGAAGAATACGTGCGGCAATGAATTGCCGCACTTCTCATCGCGCATCGCGCATCACGCATCGCTTGCTCCCGCCCTCGCCCTGGCCGCCGGCGGGATGATCTGGCTGGTCGCCGAGACGGTGATCTTCTGGCTGTGGACGGGCGATCCGGGCTACCACGGCAAGGCCATCGCCTGGTCGCAGGCCCAGTTCACCGGCCCACCGATCGGGCCGGGGCTCTCCGGCCTGATCGCGTATTGGAGCGAGTACATCCGCTGGTTGCTCGAACCGGCGGGCGACCTGGGCATCATGGGCCCGGCGCTGCTGGTCGGGCTGATCGCGTCGCTGTTCGATCGGCGGCCCGCGGTGCGGCTGCTGCTGTGCCTGGTGGTGCCGTCGTTCGTGTACCTGAGCGCGGGCAGCACCAGCATTCGGAACTATGACCCAGTGATCCACCAGCCGCGCTACCTGCTGCCCATCCTGCCGGGGATGGCCCTGCTGGCGACCGCGCAGGCGGTGCGCCTGATCCGCTGGGGGCGGGTGTCACCGCTGGGATACGTCCTGCGCGGGACCGCGGGGATCGCGTTCGCGCTGGCGGCGCTGACGTCGCTGGCCGCGCCGGATCGGCTGGCCGGGCGGTGGTACCACGCCGCGACGTTCAGCGCGGGGGTGGAGCTGTTCCGCGATCACCTGCCGGAGGGCGGCAAGGTTCGGCTGGTGGGCTCGCAACTGACCGCCAACCGCTTCGATCAGCTTCATCACTGGCTGGACATGCCGCCGGTGGAGCCGATCCTGCCGCTGCCGGAAACCGCCGCGGAGTGGTCGCACCGCTACGCCGGGGCCATCCTGGTCATCTCCCGTCAGGATCGCGTGCAACCCAGCAAGGCAAAGTACATACCTCTGTCGCTGTTCGGCTCGGACCTGACCGAGATCCGCGGTCTGGAGCTGCTGGCCCGAACGGCGCCGCCGCGCTCGCGACTGGAGAGCCTCCAGGCCGGGCTGACCGGCGGACGGGCGGAGGTCGATGACGATCATGCCGTGGAGCTGTGGCGGATACCGGCGCGAGAGGCGGATTGAACCACGGTGTCTGCGCCTCTGCGCGAGCATGTTCCAGGTTGCGGGCGAAGCCTGTGCCATGTCTTCCTGAGTTCCTGCCTTCCTGATTCGTCCTTCCCGTCCTGCTGATTCCCCCCTCTTCTTTGCGTCCTCGGCGCCTCCGCGGTTGTCTCTCTTCCCCGTTATCCCGGTGCGGCCTGATTCATCGCATGGTCGAACCGGTCCAGGCTTTCGCGGAGGATCTCGCCCAGGGCGGAGGTTCCCTCCAGGATGGCTTCCACGAAGCGGATGTCGCGTTCGAGCTGCTTGCGGGCCAGGTCGGTCTTGCTCAGGTCGCTCAGGCCCAGGCGGCGGTCGGCGCTGAACCGCTGAAGCTCGGCGTGCTGCGACAGCGAGCTGACCACCTGGTAGGTGCGCTCCATCGCGCGGATCCTGACCCGGATGGTGTCCACGTCGGCGATGCGGCGGTTGAACCTGTCGGGCTGATCGAGCAGCGTGAGCAGCTCCTTGAGGATCTCGATGGCCTTGCGGCACAACTCCGCCATGGCGTCGGCCTCGCTCATCCGGGCGGCCAGTTCCTTCCGGGCCGCCGCCAGCCGTGAGGCGTCGTGCCAGTTCAGTTGCTTCAGGTAGGCGAACTTCTCGGGAGGGATGGCGCGCCCGCAATGGGCGTCGGCCGCGGCCCGCAGGGTCATGATCTCGGTGTTGGCCTTGCGGACGCCGCCCTCGGTGGCGTCGATGACCTTGCGGCGGACGGAGGCGAAGTCGCCCTCGAACTGCTGCAGGTAGGTGAAAAGCTGCTCGTCGGTGTAGATGTCCCGTCCGTGGATGTCCTGCGTGCGAATGAGGATCCTGCGGCTGCGGACGATCCGCTCCCACTCCTTCATTTCCATGGTGCAGAAGCGGTTGAGCTCCGGGCGCCAGGTCTCGTGCATGGCCACGCCGGGGGCGTAGTAAACATGGTCGGTGTAGCCGAGGTCCTGGCCGATGAGAATGATCGGCGCGCAGCCCATGTGCACGGCCAGGTAGAAGGCCAGGTGGGCGACGGTGGCGCCGGCCTTGAGTCCTCCGCGGTTCGCGAGAGCCTCTCCGATGAGCAGGCGAGCGAAGTTATTGTCCAGCAGGGAGACCGGCCCGCGGAAGGTGTCGACGACGTGCCAGGTGACCTTGGGCTCGGCGACCAGGTGGGTGCCGCCGAAGTCGTCGATGTTCTCGAAGAACCGCTTGGACATCTCGTGATAGTCCAGCGAGGTGACGAAGTCGGGAACGATGCCGCGGTCGAGCAGCGTCTTGTAGGTGGTCTGCACGGCGATGATGACGGCCCGGCCCTTGAGTTCGGCCAGCAGGTCGATGTTCTTCCGCAGCGACGGGCCGGCCGAGACGACGATGGCGGGATAGCCGGCGAAGCGGTCGCGGAGCACGTCGATGGGCGGCGTGGCGACGTAGGTGGGCAGGTTGAAGGCGATGTTCTTGCAGGTGATGCGGGCGTTGGCGACCAGGGTCATCAGGCTCATGCGGCACATGGTCATGTGGTCGGCGATGAGCTTGCGCATCTCGACGTGGAAGCCGCCGGCGACACGGTCCGACGGCGGATGGGCCACGAACTGGGCGCCCATCATCATCAGCGTGTTGTGCGGCTCCAGCCGGGTCTGGACCTCGCCCTTGTCGGCGTCGGTGAGCACGATGCACTTGCTATCGACGAACAGGCCGCTGAGGTCAACCGACTCCATGGCCGCCTTGAGCATGGCAATGTTCGGTTCGGTGACCACCAGGAAGGCGTCGCCCTTGAGGCGGGCTTTCAAGGCCTTGAGATGATGGCCCAGCCCGAAGCCGCCGACGATGAAGCAGAAGTCCTCGCCGACTTCGATGCTGTCGGCGAAGCGGCGGGCCTCGTCCTCGGGATCGACGCGGCTGTGGACCTGGGTCGGGCGCTGCCCGTCGCCGGACCGCACGGCGACGGTGGGCGGGCCCTTGCGGCTGGGCTCGACCACGATGGCGTCATCGCCGGGATGCTCATCGATGAGCTGGGCGAGCCGCACATCGGAGCGGAACAGGGCGGCCATGTTGCGGACGTAGAGGTCGTCGCTGAGGAGGGGTTGGGTCAAAGCTGAGGGTGCGGACGAACTCATGCGGACTTCATTACAAGGGGCTATGAGCGAAGCAGAGCATGGAACCCGGCCTGCTCGAAGTGACGATCCGCGGTCAGGGCCTCGCGAAGGCCGCGGTTCTGCATGATGGCAAAGGAGATGCAGTCCGTGAGCCCCCAGCTCTTATCCGGGCGAGCCCGAAACAACGCAAACCCTTCCGTAATCATGCTCGACGATGCGGGTACGATCTCGATACCTGGATCACTGCGAAGCATCTCTACAACACGGACAGCGAGATCCCGGAGACGCTCGCTGGCCAGCGCATCCACCAGTTCGATGATGACGAATTCCGTGGTCAGGAACCGCGTGGTGAGCTTCGACTGTGTCTGAATGGCCGCTTCGTGGTTCTCATCATCACTCAGCACGAGGGCGAGAAGAAACGAGGTGTCGAGGAAAACCTGGGTCATCGACGTGGCGCCGATTTCACATAATGCTCGTGCTGGGTGGAAAAGTCAGGCGGAAGTCCGCCGGGGCGGGCGAGCCGGGCGATTTCGGCTAACGCGCCGTTGCTCCCGCCGGGGACGAAGGTCACCTCCACCGGGGTGTTCGGCTTCACATCCTCAGGTACCGGGTCATCGAGAACCACACGCTCCCCGTCGAAATGTCCGCGCAAGACCATGATGCACCCTTGGTGACTGGCAACAGTACAGCAAGTCAGAATCCATTATAGCAGGACATCGCGCATTTCACTCCCCCGCGAAGCTGGTTTCGACGGCCAGGGCCTCTTCCAGACGCTCCAGATACTCGGTGCGGGGGATTTCGACGGCGCCCAGACGTTCCAGGTGCGGGGTGGTGAACTGCACGTCGAGCAGGCCGAAGCGTCGCGACTTCATCCGTTCGACCAGCGCCACCAGGGCGATCTTGGATGCGTCGGTGCGGCGGTGAAACATGGATTCGCCGAAGAAGGCCCCGCCCAGGGCCACGCCGTAGAGCCCGCCGGCCAGTTCGCCATCGTGCCAGGCTTCCACGGAATGGGCCAGCCCCAGCGCGTGCAGGTGAACATACGCGGCGACGATCTCTTCGGAAATCCAGGTGCCCTCGGGCCGCCGGCCGCAGGCCCGCATGACCTCCTCGAAGCGGGTGTCGATGCGGATCTCGAACCGCCCGCCACGGTAGAGCTGGCGCAGGTTCTTCGTGGTCCGCAGGCCGTCCAGTTCGATGATCGCCCGCGGGTCGGGACAGAACCAGTGGAGCTGCCCGTCCACGTCCATCGGGAAGATCCCGTTGGCGTACGCGGCCACCAGCGTCTGGGGTGTCAGGGGCAGGCTTTTCATGCTGTCTTCATGATAGACAGCGGGCGGGCAATCCGGAAATGGAACCGAAGCATGGCGCGCTGTGCGGATGATGGGGGTAAATGGAGCGATCTCGTGCGAAACATCCGGCACGGGGTCCGGACGCTGCCGGGTGCCTTCACGCGGCAGGCTCATTCCGGCCGGGGGGATCATCCCCGGGGGGAGTCGAGGATTTCCACGTCGCTGTGATCGTCCAGCGACAGGGCGGTGACCTCGCCATCGGGCTTCTGGAGGCGGATGCGGAGCAGCCAGAGGCGGGCGTGCCGGCCGTGGGCAAACCAGCTCCCGGTGGGCTCCTCCTGGCAGGAGAGGATCACGCCCTCCACGCGCGAGCGCCAGGTCTGATCGCGGCCGACGATGCGCTGGGTGACCCGGATGCGCTGTCCGGCGGAAAGCTTCGGCGGCGCCTTGGACGACGGTGCGGACGCCATGGGTTCGATCACTCCGCGATGGCCGCGAACGCCTCGGCGGCGGCGGCGATGGTCTGCTCGATCAACTCGGGGGTGTGGGCCAGGGAGACGAACCAGGCCTCGTACTGCGAAGGCGGCAGGTAGACGCCGCGGGCCAGCATCTCGTGGAAGAACCGGGCGAACGCAGTGGTGTCGCTTTTCGATGCCGAGTCCCAGTCGGTCACGGGCCCGGGCTGGAAGAACACCGTGCCCATGCTGCCGGCGCGGTTGCGGCAGACGGTGACCCCGGCGCGGGAGGCGGCCTTGAGCAGCCCGTCGGACAGCGTCGCCGAGAGGGTTTCCAGCGTGTCGTAGACACCCTCTTCGTGAAGGGCTTCGATGGTGGCCAGGCCCGCCGCCATGGCCAGCGGGTTGCCGGACAGGGTTCCGGCCTGGTAGACCGGGCCCACCGGGCTGAGTAAGTCCATGATCTCGGCCCGGCCGCCGTAGGCGCCGACGGGCATGCCGCCGCCGATGATCTTGCCCAGGCAGGTGAGGTCGGGTCGAACCTGATAGCGGGCCTGGGCCCCGCCCAGGGCGACGCGGTAGCCGGTCATGACCTCGTCGAAGATCAGCAGGGTGTGATGCTCGTCGCACAAGGCCCGCAGGCCGGCGAGGTAGTTCTCGGCCGGCGGGACACAGCCCATGTTGCCGGCCACCGGCTCGATCAGAAAGGCGGCGATGCGCGCGGGATGGGCCTCGAAGACCGCCCGGGCGGCGTCCAGGTCGTTGTAGGGGACCACCAGCGTGGCGGAGGTCATGGCCTCGGGCACGCCCGCGGAAGAAGGCGTCCCGAAGGTGGCCAGGCCGGAGCCGGCCTTGACCAGCAGGGCGTCGGCGTGGCCGTGGTAGCAGCCTTCGCACTTGACGATCGCGTCCCGGCCGGTGAAGCCGCGGGCCAGGCGGATGGCGCTCATGGTGGCTTCGGTGCCGGAGTTGACGAAGCGGATCTTCTCGATCGAGGGGTAATCCTCGATGACCCGCTCGGCCAGCCGGGTTTCCAGTTCGTTGGGGGCCCCGTAGGACCAGCCGCGATCGAGCACCTTGCCGGCGGCGGCGGCGACGCGCTGGTCGGCGTGGCCGAGGATCATCGGCCCCCAGGAGCCGACGTAGTCGATGTAGTCGTTGCCGTCGACATCGGTGAGGATGGCGCCTTTGGCCCTGGCGATGAACCTCGGCGTGCCGCCGACGGACTTGAAGGCCCGCACCGGGGAGTTGACCCCGCCGGCGAGCACCTTCAGGGCGGCGGCGGCGGCGGTGACCGACGCCTCAATCTCGTTTTTTCTTGATTCTTCCACGATAGCCATAGCAGGGGCATGATAACCGTGGGGCGGACGGGATGCGAGCCCGGCGGGGTCGCCCTGGGCTTGCCGGCTTCGCCCGCAGCGCCCCTGGCAACCATCATCGGCCCGGCCTGGCCGGGAAGGCGGATCGTCAGCCCCGCCGCAACTGTCACGGACCTCAATCCTCGCAGCCCGGATCGGCCGCCACGTTCTCACCGCTGAGGCAGCGCTGGAACCGTCCGAAGTCCTCCTGGTCGCCGTCCCCATCGTTGTCCAGGTCGATGTCGTCGCAGCCGGGCTGGTCGATGCTCACATCCGCTCCGGTCGCGCAGAGCATGAAGTGGGTCAGGTCATTGCCGTCCACGTCGCCGTCGGCGTCGAAGTCGGCGTCAATCACGTTGATGGGCGAGACGTAGACGAACCTGGTCGCGTCGGCGCTGACGTAGGAGGTGTCGCCGGTGTTGTTGGAAAGCTGGACGTAGCCGGCCGTGCCGGGCTGGAACGGTGCCGCCGCCGCGAGCAGGAACCACCCGCCCTGGTTGGGGGTGACGGAGTACTGATTCTGCATGCTGAGCGTCTCGCCCTCGTCGTGGACCACCTTGTACGGTGCCGCCGGGGAGCGGTTGGAACCGATCTGGTAGAAGGCGTAGACGTCGTAGCGCCCGGCGACGGGGATGTCCGGGGTCCAGGTGCACATGCGGGTGGCCTGATTCTCCGCGGTGGCGGTGACGCCGGCGGTGAAGAGGTAGTTGCCACCCACCTTGGGCACATCGGCGATCGAGCCGCTCGACCAGGTGCCCGAGGGGGAGGTGTTGGCCCAGCCGGGATCGGTGTTGTCGATGACGATTTCGCCGCTGAAGGCCGGCGTGGTGAAGCTGTGCGGGCCGGAGGCGTCGGCGCCGAAGCCGTTGCCGGACAGGGCTTCCACGTAGTACGTCGTCCCGGGGTTCAGGCCGGTCAGCGGAACAGTGTGGGCGGTGGTCTCGGTCGCGACCAGCGGCGTCTGCTGGCCGTAGGCGACGGTGGTGCCGTAGTTGAGCTGGGTGGTGGCGGGGACGTCAGTGTCCCAGGTGACGGTGGCGCTGTTGTAGGTGATGCCGGTGATCTGCACGTTGGCGATGGTCGGCGGGCTGGTCACGGCGCCGAAGGTCACGTTCCGCTGGCTCATGTTCCCCGCGGAGACGGTGACGTTGTGGACCACGTTGGGATGCCCGGCCTGGCTGGCGGTCAGCGTGTAGGAGCCGGGGGTGAGGTCGATGAAGGCGTAGAAGCCGGTGCCGTCACAGCGCATGGACCGGCTCTCGGGTCCGGTGATGCTGACCTGGGCGCCGTCGGCCCAGGCGCCGCCGGCGGCATAGGTGGCGGTGCCCATCATGTGCCCGCGGGTGGGGGCGGTTTTCCAGCTCATGTCC
>CAYVVX010000175.1:0-8881 GCA_964455315.1 uncultured Planctomycetales bacterium
CGTAGTTGTCGATGCCCGCGTCGGTGATGTACATGCGCACATAACGCAGCGTCTTGGGGGTCACGAAGGTGCGGTTGGTCACGCTGGCCTGCCCGCTGTTGTTGACCGTCGCCTCCGTGGTCCACGGCCCGTCGTAGCCGGTGCCGGACTGGAGCTGGAATTGCTGCGTGTTGTAGTAGGTCGGCTCGCCGCCGGCGCCGGCGTGGCGGACGATGAAGCCGTTGACCGTCTTGTTGGCCCCCAGGTCAAACTTGATCCAGTGCGTCGAACTGGCCCCGGTGCTGACCCACTTGCTGCCCGACGAGATGACCCCGTCCTTGGCCTTGCTGGCCTCCCAGCCGGTGGCGTAAACGGTGTCCGCGGCCGACTGCGTCGCGGCCAGCGCCAGGTTGGTGCCCGAGGGCACGGCGTCGATCATGCCCGCGGCCGAGACGGTCAGCGTCACGGCGATGGTCTGCGGAGTGTTGGTGGCGCCGGAGGCGGTGATGGTGATGGTGCCGTTGTAGGTGCCGACGGCCAGCCCGCTGGTGGTGTAGTTGACGGTGATGGTGTCCACTTCACCGGTGGAGGAGCCGCTGGTCGGAGTGCAGGCCAGCCAGCTCGCGTTGTCGGTGATGGTGTAGGACAGGGTGCCGCCGCCGGTGTTCTGAATGGTGAACGACTGGCTGGGGGCGTTGGAGCCCTGGGTGGTGGTCGGCGACAGGGTCGACGGCGTCCGGGTGATGGTCGGCGACGCGGTGCCCCACTGGTAGCCGAAGGCCACCGCCTGCTGGAAGTCCTGGATCACGCCCGACTTGTTCGACCAGCCGAAGGTGTACGCGCCCTCGGTGACCATCGGCCAGCGGAACATGGCCACGCAGCGGATCTTCTGCGAATGCGAGGCGTTCCAGCTGTTGATCTCGGAGTAGACGTTGCGCACCCAGCCGCTGTTGGTGTTGGACCAGGTGTGGGCCGGGTTGCTGCCGGAGGCGCACTCGACGTTCTGGTCACATTCAGTGATCAGCACCGGCTTGGTGTTCATGCTGCTGGGGATGGCGTTCATGTAGTTCAGGTAGACGCGGAAGTGATAGTAGATCGTCTGGTAGGGCGGGCCCATGAGCTGGTTGCTGAACACCAGGTTGGGGTCGCATCCGTGGGTGTACGCGTGCAGGATGAGCCCGTCGATCTTGCTGGCCCCGATGCCGTTGAGGCAGTTGACCCAGTAGTCCACGAACCCCTCGATGCCCTGCCCTGGCCACGGCGGGGACCAGGTGCCCGAAGGCGACGGGCACACCTTGGCGCTGGGTACGGCCGCCTTGATGGCGTTGTAGCACTGCGTGTAGCAGTTCACGTAGCGGGCGACGGTGATCGGCTGTCCGGTGGCCGGATTGCCGTCCACGTTGCCCGGCCACTCGCGGGGCAGGTTGGTCTCGTTGCCGATGATCCAGTAGGTGACGCCGGAGGAGTTCTGGACGAAGTTGGCGCAGCGGGAGGCGAACTGGGCGTACTGGGTGTCGTAGGGGATGGTGCCCGACGAGCCGTATCCGTTATTGAGCCGGACGATGACGCCGTAGCCGGCGTTGGCCCAGGAGCTGTAGTTGACCCCTCCCGAGCCGCTGATCCCGATGGCCTCGGTCCACACGATCCACCCTTTGGCGCTGCTCATATTCGATTCGCCGCCGGGGTCGTGAATACCGTAGATATAATTCGGGTCGGCCGATGCTGTGGCGCTCAAGGCCAGGACCGCCAGCAAGCCGGTCCACGGACGGTTATTTCGCACGATAGGTTCCTCCCGGTAAAGCAGTTGGAGCGGATCTGGGTGACACCCACACCGCGGAGTGCCACTAAAAAGACATAAGAGATAGTGACATGTGGGCCGCGGGCGCACCTGAAGTCAGGCGGACGGCACGCGCCTTCCGTTGACCACATGCGCCGGCGATCACGATCTTCTCCCCAAGGGGAGGCGTGAACACCGGTTCATGCATTGCAGGTTACCGCGGGAGGTTCGCCATGAACCCTCGCCGCATGACAATTCAACCAATCAACCGCCAGGGGATCAGGATAATAATAGAGTGCCAGGCAAACCTCTCCTGAGCCCTGGCCGGTCTCGACTGACTCCATTGCAGGATATGTCCGGCGGCACATTCTCTCGTCGACGTGTCGCCATTCGCCCGTCGGGCGCTGCTCGCGGCGGGCGAGATCGGGTAACAAAACCGCCGCAGATTCTTCAAGACTTGGGTACGCTCCGCTGTTGCGCCATCTTCTATCGCGCCGAAGGGGCGAAGTCAATAGTGATTCCGAAGATTAATCGATGATATTATGCGCGGATCACCATTCTGTTCCTGATGGTTTTTCGTCGGCGACCATCCGGAAGCAGTACTGCTTTGCAGGTCGAACGTGCGCGCAATGGGTTCTGTCAACAGGCCGGTTCCTCTTTCTGTTGCCAGCCCCCCCCGGCATCGGCCGTATCGATGAAGTCGTGTGTCTTGGGAGCAAGGCGCGACCATACCTACGACTTTCGCCCGCGAGCGGGGGGCGGACGTGGAACCATGAGCGGTGGATCTCCGTCAGCACTTTTTTGTGCGTTTTAATGTTGACGATTTGCCAGATCGTGGTATATTGCCTATCAGAATTCATCCTTGATGAACTTCCTTGTGTGTCTGTGATCATGTCGCGGAAGCGTCTATTGCTCATGTTCGTCGGCGGGATGCCGACCCGTTGTTGGCACTGTCCTCTCGGGATGGATCCCGAGAACCGCCTGATTCGCTGGAACGGCTGATTCTTCAGTGCGTTTGCACGCTGCCCGGCGTCGTTCGCGCGGCCATGTCGAATGGCCGGCGCCCTGCCCTCGCGCTGGTGGAGTGCGTGCTTCCCGGTGACGGATAACCGGCAGCGAGTTGCACGCGCGCACTCTTGCCTGTAGGAGCCCATCATGTTCCGAACCGCCTCCTGTCGATGCGTGTTCCCCTCGATAGGCCTCCTGCTGGTGTCGGCCGCGCCCCTGCTGGCTCAGAACTCCAACGAATCCTTTACCACCATGCCCTCCTGGTCGAGCAGCC
Organism: uncultured Planctomycetales bacterium; assembly: GCA_964455315.1. Taxonomy (GTDB): domain Bacteria; phylum Planctomycetota; class Phycisphaerae; order UBA1845; family PWPN01; genus CAYVVX01. The sequence continues at coordinate 3,039 of CAYVVX010000175.1, forward strand.
AGGATGCCGGCTGGGGCGGCGCCGCCACCTGGTCGATCGTGGGCGGCGGGCAGTCCGGCAACGCCCTGCAGATCTCCCGCAACAACGCCGGCTCCTCCGCCAAGGCCAGGGTCTACACCGTCGCCGCGAACACCCCCTACTCCATCTCGGTGTACGTCAAGTGTCCCAGTTCGGGCGTGTCCTACTGGGCCGAAACCGCCTACCGCCTGGGCAGCCACACCGCCGCCGACTTCAACGACAACGTCGGCGCCTGGACCATGATCAAGAAGTTCGCCAACGACGGCACCAACGGCAACGGCAACGCCTGGACCCAATACACCCTCAACTTCAACTCCGGCTCCAGCACCCAGATCAGCGTCGGCTTCAAGCTCGGCTCCGCCGCCTCCAATCCACCGGCGGTCCTCTTTGATACCCTGGCCATCACCGCCACAGGCCCGCCTTCCGGAGGCAACCTGGTCAGCAATCCCAGCTTCGAAAGCGGCTTCTCGGGCGGCCTGGCCTCCAGTTGGTCCTCCTGGACCGCCGCCGGCACCGGCTACTGGAAACAGAGCGCTCTCCTCGGGCGCATCGGACCCGGCGTCTACGGGCTCGGCGGCAACCCCCTGCCGGCCGTCAACCGCTACTACCCCAAGACCGTGCTGCTGTTCGAGGACGGGCTGTCCCTGGCCGCCTCGGTGCGCAGCGCCAGCCCCGATGCGATCATCATCGGCCGCGAGTGGAACGACCCGGACATGGGCACCTATCTCACCAATCCCGAGTATTACGGCGTCCAGTATGCCGACTACATCCACGGGCTGGCGGTGACCTATCCGCAGGTCGACGCCTGGCAGGGGCTCAACGAGCCCCCGGCCAGTTCCGCCCAGTTTGACGAGGTGGGGCGCTTCGAGAAGGCCTTCACGGACCGGCTGCACACCTATGGCGACAAGTCCATCGTGCTCAATCTCGCCGTGGGCAATCCCGGCGACATGAGCCTGATGGTGCTGCCCGAGATCGTCGACTGCCTGGAGGTCGCCGATTATGTCGGCTACCACTCCTACGGCAGTGACGCCGATGAGCTGATGACCGGACCCGACAATCCCTGGTACGCCCACCGCTGGCGCATGTATGCCAACACCTATGCCACCAACGGCTACCGCATGCCCCCGGTCATCTACACCGAGGCCACCACCTGGTCCGGCTGGAAGGGATACTTCAGCGCCGCCGCCATCCGCGATGACCTGATCCTCTTCGAACAGCAGTCCCGCCAGGATCCCTGGGCTGTGGGCATCACCCTGTTCATCTGCGGCGACAACGGCGGCTGGTACGGCTGGCAGACGGCCGACGAGCCGACCATCTACCAGGGCTGCGGCGACTGGAACGCGGCTCACCCGGCTGACGCCGCCGACGGGCTCTATTCCCAGCAGTGGGGCCTGACTTCAGGCAGTTTCGCCGGCGGCATCCGCCAGGCGGTGGCGGTGACCGCCAGCACCACCTACGAGTTGAGCCACTCCGCGAAGTACGAGACCTCCGGCGCCAACACGGTGGTGTCCTACAAGGTCGGCTACGACCTCACCGGGCAAACCTCCAACGGCAACGCCGGCACCATCGTGTGGTCGTCGGACCTGAACGCCTCCGAGGCCCGCAATACCGACATGTGGTACGACCACAGCACGCAGTTCACGGCCACCGGCTCGACGGTGTCCATCTGGTTTCGCGGCGAGCGGCTCAGCGGCAGCTACTCCTGGCGGGCCATGGTGGACGACGTGGTCCTGGAAAGCATTTCGGCGCCGAGCAACCCGACCATCGCGCTGGCGCCGTCCACCCTCACGCCGTCGTGCACCCAGGGCACCAATGCCGCCAACCAGAACTTCACCATCCAGAACGTCGGCGCCGGTACGCTCTCCTACAGCATCAGCGACAACGCCACCTGGCTGAGCTGCTCGCCGACGTCCGGCACTTCCACCGGCGAAGTTGACAGCATCACCGTCAGCTACACGACCAGCGGTCTGGCCGTGGGCACCTACAACGCGACCATCACGGTCACCGCTTCCGGCGCCACCAACACGCCGCAGACCATCCCGGTCAACCTGACCGTGAACGCGTCCAAGATCACCGTCGCCGAAGACTTCAACACCCAGCCGAGTTGGTCGAGCACCTTCGATGCCGGCTGGGGCGGTGCCGCCGCCTGGTCGGTGGTGGGCGGCGGGCAGAGCGGCAACGCCCTTCAAGCCACGCGCAGCAACACCGGCTCCTCGGCCAAGGCCAAGGTCTACACCATCAGTCCCAACAGCAGCTACACCATCAAGGTGTACGCCAGGTGCCCCAGCTCGGGGGATGCCTACTGGCGGGAGTGCTTCTACAAGTTGGGCACCTACACGGCCCAGGACTTCGATCAGAACGGCGGTACCTGGACCGAAATCAAGAAGTTCTCCAATTCCGGTACCAACGGCAACGGGAACACCTGGGTGCAGTACACCAAGACCTTCAACAGCGGAAGCAGCACCCAGATCAGCGTGGGCTTCAAGACCGGCAACTCCGGCGGTACCGCCCCCACCATCCAGTGGGACACGCTGCGCATCGCGTGACGACGCCGCGAGCGCGGCCCTGTAACCGAACCGCGGCGGGGCGCCGGCCTTCATGAGCCGGCCCCCGTCGCCCGTGACTGGCCCCAACGGCCTTGAGCCCGGGACACCGAACCATGTGCCATCAGTTCCGCGGGACATTCATGTTTTCCGAAACGCGTCCGGCGGCACCCGCCGGCTTCGCACCGTGCGGGCCCGGCGGCCCGTACACCTTGGCCATCTCTACCCCCCTTTCACCTCTTTTTATAGGAGCCTGGACATGAGATTACGAGCCTGGCTCGCGGGCACATTTGCGCCCGCGATCGTATCAGTGATCTGGTCTGCGCACGCGGTGATCGCCGCCTGCCCGACGGGATGGACCTGTGATTGCCTGGTGCAGACGCCCTACGTCCCCTCCGGCGCCGGGTGGGCTGCGGTGAACAATCCCAGCTTTGAAAACGGCAGCACCGGGGGCGTCGGCAACAACTGGATCGCCGGCTACCAGCAGTTCACCAGCGATCCCACCTACACGGTGACCACCGAGCGGGCCCACGCCGGCAGCTACTCCCAGAAGATCACCATGCCGCAGCTCACCGGGGGCGCTGCCTACAAACGCGCGGGCGTCTATCAGCAGATGTACGTCGTCCCGGGGCAGAGCTACACGCTTACCGCCCGGGTCTACTGTGAACTGGACAGCAGCGAGCAGTACAACGGCGAGAAGATGGTCTCCATCGCCGGGCTGGATCCCTACGGCGACACCAGCATCGGTGAAGGCTCGGTGGTCTGGTCGTCAGAGGACGGCACCAAGAACCAGTGGCGCACGCTTAGCGTCAGCACCACTGCCGTCTTCGAAGTCATGACCGTATACGTTGCCGGCGTCCTCAAGGTGGCCAACACCAACACCGGCCGCATCTGGATCGACAACATCACCATCTCCGGGACGGTGCCCACCCAGCAGCCCTCGCCGCCGGAGGGCGGCTGGACCGACCCCGACCTGGCCATTCCCGAAACCACCGGCGGGGAGCTCATCACCAACGGCGGCTTCGAGGGAAGCTGGTCGAGCGGGCTGGCCGCTTCGTGGACCAACTACACCATCTCCGGTAACGGCTACGTCAAGCAGTCCACCCGCATCGGGCCGATCGGCGGCGGCAAGTACGATTTCTCCACCCCGGCGACCGTCAAGGATCTCAACCCCCGCGTCGCCCTCTCCAGCGTGGTCGGCGACGCCGACTACTGGGCCAACCAGTCCAACATGGTCGACACCGTCGTCATTGGACGGTTGGTCATCGACAACCAGGAACAGGAGATCTCCAATCCGGTGACCAACGGGCGGGCCTTCGCTGACGAGTGCAAGGTCGAGGAAGGCTATCACCCGCGCATCGACGCCTGGGCCGGACTCAACGAGCCGGACTGGCAGGGCACCACCAACTGGGCCAACGCCCTGCTCTGGGAGAAGTCCTTCGCCGAAAGGGCCCACGAGATCGGGCTCAAGACCGTCGCCCTGAACATGTCCGTCGGCTCGCCGGGCAACATCTGGAAGATGCTCGATGGCGAGGACGCCATGGCCGTCGCCGATTACGTCGGCTATCACACCTACGGCGGGCAGGTCGACCAGCTCATGGTCAACGCCTCCAATCCTCAGAACGATCCCTGCTCGTTCGCCCTGCGCTGGCGGAAGTACGTGGACATGTACCGCGACCGCGGCTGGCGCATGCCGCCGGCCATCTACACCGAGGGCACCACCTACGGCGGCTGGCACGGCGTCTACACGCCTGCGCAGATCCGCGATGACCTCATCGCCTTCGGGCCTTACATCCTCGAGGATCGCTGGGCGGTCGGGCTGGCGCTGTTCTGCGCCGGCTGCAACGGCGTGTGGGAGGATTGGGACATCCAGGGCCAGGGCGACATCGCCACCGCCTGCGGCACCTGGAATCAGAACAACCCCACCGAGGCGACCGACGGGCTGTACAGCCAGCAGTTCGGCGCCGGCACGCTGCACCCCATCAGCACCACCGAGCTGAACAACATCAACGGCAACTTCACCGGAGGCGTCCGCCAGCAGATCTCCGGCCTCGTCTCCGGCAAGACCTACCTGCTCGACCTGGACTTCCGCTACGAATTCCGCGGAGCCCAGCCGCAGGCCAAGTTCTACACTGGCGTCGACCTCACCGGGCAGACCTCCAACCCCTCGGCCGGAACCATCTCCTGGAGTCCGGACATCATCGTCGACGAGGCCGTGCCCCACGATCAGTTCGAGCGAACCTGGCGAACCTTCGTGGCCACCGGCTCGACCGCGTCGATCTGGCTCAAGGGCCAGCAGACGGTGAGCAACCCCGCCTACCGCATCAGCGTGGACCGCGTCTCGGTCAGGCAGGTGGTTGACGGCAGCAGCACTCCGGCCATCGCCCTCAACCCGACCTCGATCAACGTGAGCACCGCGGCCGGCTCCAGTCCGGCCAACGGTTCATTCACCGTCCGCAACTCCGGCACCGGCACGCTGTCCTACACCATCAGCGACAACGTGAGCTGGCTGAGCTGCTCGCCGACCTCGGGCAGCTCCACCGGCGAGTACGACACCATCACCATCACCTACTCGACCGGATCGCTGTCGGCCGGCAGCTACAACGCGACCATCACGGTCAGCGATCCCAACGCGGGCAACAATCCGCAGACCATCCCGGTCGCGCTGACCGTGCAAAGCTGCTCCAACGGCAGCCTGACCAACGCCGGGTTCGAGACCGGCACGATCTCACCGTGGACCACCTTCGGGGACACCGACGGCGTGCTCAGCAACGGCTTTTACTCGATCAACGCCAACACCGGCACCAAGATGTTCGGCGCCGGCATCGGCGGAGCCACCCAGAACGGCGGCGCCTATCAGCAGGTCGCGGTCTGCTCGGGCGCGAGTTGCTCCGCGTCGTCCTACATCTACACCAAGCAGGCCGGCGGAGCGAACTGGGACGTCAACTGCCGGCTGGGCATCGACCCCACCGGCGGAACCAACTCAACCTCCGGCAACATCGTATGGACCGGCTGGACCAACTCGCAGAACGCCTGGTCACAGATCTCCCTGAGCGGCGTCACCGCCAGCGCCACCACGGTCACCGTCTTCCTCGAACACGAGCACAAGTGGGCGCTGTCCACCAATGTGACCCTGTTCGACGACGTCACCTTCAGCGCTACCGGCGGCGGCGCCCCGGCCCCGACCATCACCCGGTCGCCGGCCACCCTGACCCCCTCGTGCAACCAGGGGGCCAACGCGTCCAACCAGACCTTCACGGTGCAGAACTCCGGCGGAGGCAC
>CAYVVX010000176.1:0-2213 GCA_964455315.1 uncultured Planctomycetales bacterium
TTGGCATCCGGATCGCGCTGATCGCGCTGCGTCTCCGTGCCCGCGAAGCCGCCATAAAGGCCGACGTTATTGATCAGCACGAAGGTCTTGGCGCGTCCTCCCACACCGGCAACGAAGGCGCCGCCGACCGGGATGACGCCGCCGTCGGGCATGTAAGTGCCGGCGGCGACCCAGATTTCCGAGATCGTGATGCCCAGATTCGGATCGGCCAGCGCGGTGCGCAGGTTGTTGTAGGCGTTGTACCAGTTGGTGCCGTCATTCATCCCCGGTGCCCCCGCCCGCACACAGATCACGCCGGCTGGGGGGGCGCAGCCGGTGCGGTCATCGAGCCCCGGGCAGACATCCTCACTCTCGCAGATGCCGTCGCCATCGCTGTCGTCCGGATTATCCGACGGGCAGGGGTCGCATGCATCGGGCACCCCGTCGCCGTCGCCATCAGCGTTATCGTCGAATCCGGGGCAGAGGTCATCGCTGTCGCACGCGCCGTCGTTATCGCTGTCGTCCGGGTTGTCCAGCGGGCAGGGATCACAGCCATCGGCGACTCCATCGCCGTCGCCGTCGGTGGTGTCATCAAAGCCGGGGCAGAGGTCATCGCTGTCGCACACGCCGTCGCCATCGGTGTCGTCGGGATGATCAAGCGGGCAGACGTCGCAGACATCCGACACCCCGTCGCCGTCGGTGTCGCTACCGTCGAACACGCCGTCGTTGTCGCAGTCCCGTTGCTCGTAGGCGCCAAGGTCCACGATCGGCGGGCCGGCCGTGCCCGGATTCCCCGTGTCGGTGACCTGCGGATCGTTCACCCGCCGCGGATTGCCGTCAAGGTCGGTGAGAATCCCCGCGGGGATGGAGTTGTTCCGTCCGGCGTCGATACAGGGAGAGACGCTGGCTTGCGGCCGCAGATCATCGTCAAGCGTACCGGCGATGTTGTCCGCACCGTCGGCGTCACCAAACAGCGGATCGTCGTCGATGTTCTGATTGACCGCCCCATTGAACGGGATGGAGCCATCGTTCGGGTCATTGTCCTGAACACAGCAGTAGGTCACCGTCGCCGAGCCGGACCCACCCGTATGAACCTGCGCCGAGCCGTCGGTGAGCGGGCCGCCCGCGCTCCCGTCCGCGTCGTCTGCGTTGCCCCAGAAGATGCAGTTGGTCACCGTCAGGGCCCCGTCCTCGTACCACATCCCGCCTCCGTCTCCGTTGGCGGCGTTGCGGCTGAAGGTGCAGTTGATGATGATCGGACTGACCGTGTCCAGGGTCACGATTGCGCCGCCGTTGCTCTCCGCGAAGTTGCCGCTGAACAGGCTGTTGGTGATCCGCGGGGCGCTGTCGTTGTTGTTCCCCATGCCGCCGCCGTCCGCGCCGGCATGATTGCCGAGGAACATGCAGCTGGTGACCACGGCGTCACTGTCGACGCGATTGGACATGCCGCCGCCGTTGCCGGCGGAGGCGTTGGTTGCGAAGACGCAGTCGATGATCGTCGGCAGACTGCTGTTGCGGTTGTGCATCCCGCCGCCGGCTGCGGCCGGCCCTTCGGCGGTGTTGGCGGAGAATGCGCAGCTTCTGACCGTGGGGCTGCCGCCGTCGTTGAGCATCCCGCCGCCGCGGCCGTTATTGGCCGAGCCGTTGGCTCGACCCGCGGTGACGGTGAAACCGTCGAGGATCGCGGAAGCGTCGGTTCCGCTGCCGGTGAGCATGTGGCGGCTGTTCTCGCTGCGTGTGGCGTCGCTGAGCAGGCCGGCTGCGCCGGAGACGGGGTTGTCATTGTTATCGAGATCGCCGCTGAGAATGGCGAGGTGGACGCCGATGTTGCGCAGGCCGGGTTCGGGCTCACCGAAACCCGCGTAGCCGCCCTCCAGAGCAACACCACTGATGAGCTGGAAACTGGCCTCGCGATCCCCGCTGCCGGCGACATAGCCGCCGTCGCCGATCCGTCCGCCGTCGGGCAGGTAGATGCCCTGGGCGACGCGGATGGTGTCGCCCGAGCCCGCAACCAGGAGCGCATCCTGGGGGGTAAGGAACGCCGTGGACCAGCTCAAGCCGTCGGCCGGGCCCGGGGCATCGGCATCCACGAACCAGGTAGCGGCCTGGAGCGAGCCGGCAAACAGCAGGACCAGTGCGGCGGCGCGGTGCGTTTGTTGCAGGCTCATCAGCGGCTCCTCGCGGATTAGTCGCAATTCACGGCGACGATCAAGCGTGTCGATCCGGCTGGCGAA
>CAYVVX010000176.1:2223-8874 GCA_964455315.1 uncultured Planctomycetales bacterium
CGAATCGTGCGCATGACCGGCGGTTGACGACGAAGCCGACGCACTCGCGTGCGGGCTTGATCGAAAGAGGGCGATGTACGGAACTCCTGGCCCCCGATCAGGTCAGGTGAGAACTGGGATGCGAACCGAAGCTCGCTGGATCGGGGAATGCTCCTGCCCAACAATCTGAGGTATCATAACACGAGGGGGAGGAATCCTCAATCGTTTCCTCAGGTTTCTTTTAGATGTACAGACCTGTATTAGATGCTTTTATGCTTCTGCGTCGCCTTGCATCCCTGCCCCGGACGCCCCGGCCGGATCAATCCAGCAGGGGCGGCATGGCACGGGTTGTTCTGCCCTTGTGGAGCTTCTGAAGCAAGTCTGTTCAGGCTGATTACCTTCAGGCGTGATCATCCCGTCGCGGGTGCGATAACAACCATTCGTACAGCGCAGGATTGTCGTAGGTCTGCGTCCACGAGTTGTGCGCGGCTTCCGGGTACAGGGTCAGTTTCGCGCTGCCGCCGGCCGCGTTGACCGCTTCGACCATGCGGATCGACTCGCCGACCGGGATCACGTCGTCCTTCTCACCGTGGAAGGCCCAGATGGGCAGATGCTTGAGCCGGGCGATGCCCGGGCGGACCACGCCGCCGCCGCAGATGGGGGCGATGGCCGCGAAACGGTGGGGGGCCTCGTACGCCAGGGCCCAGGTCGCGTAGCCGCCCATGCTCAGTCCGGTGCAGTAGATCCGCCGGCGATCCGCGGGCAGGGTGGCCTCGACGTGGTCCAGCAGGGTCAGGAGCAGGTCGGTCGACCACCAGGTGTCCGCAGGGCAGAGCGGGTTGATGATGATGAAGGGAAAGGATTGCCCGCGGGCGACCAGGGAGGCCGGCCCGTGGGTGCGGGCTTTCGCCAGATCGTCGCCGCGCTCGCCGGCGCCGTGGAGACAGAGCATCAGCGGCCAGCCCTCGCCGGGCGGGGCGCCTTCCGGGACGTACTGCCAGTAGCGGCAGGCGAAGGTTCGGCGGACCTCGACGCTGAACTCGGCGGCGTGCAGCCCGGGTACGGGTCCGGTGGACATGGCGGAACTCCTTCATGCGGCGCCCGGGCGCCGGCGCTGCCGCTTGACCACGCCGTGCCCGGGAGACAAGATGACATCCGATATCCGATCGTGTCCCTGGCAACAAGCCGCGTCCGTTCCACCGGGAAGGATCATGCCATGTCCACTCTGCTCGTCCGCCTGATGATCGTGAGTTTCGTGCTGTCGCTGGCCGTGCCGCTGCTGGCGGCCGAGGAGCCGGCCGTCGCTCCGCCGCCGCGCGCGGAGAAGATCCGCGTGCTGCTGGTCACCGGCGGGCATGACTTCGAGCGCGAGCCGTTCTTCGAGGTCTTCGACGCGGCCCCGGACATCGCCTGGCGCGAGGTCCAGCAGCCGGATGCCCAGGCGTGGTACGATCCGGCGAAGTCCGGCGAGTACGACGTCATGGTCTGGTACGACATGACCGGCACGATCAGCGAGGAGGGCAGGAAAAACCTGCTCGCGCTGCTGGAGAAGGGCAAGCCCGTCGTCGCGATCCACCACAGCATCGCGAACTTTCCCGACTGGCCGGAAGCCATCAACATCATCGGCGGACGCTATGTGTTGAAGGCGAAGGAGGGTGAGGTCGCCTCGACCTTCGATCACGACCAGAAGATGCACGTCCGCATCGCCGATCCGAACCACCCCATCACCCGGTTCATGGACGACTTCGACATCCACGACGAGACCTACAACTTCCTCCAGTACAAGCAGGGCATCACCCCGCTGCTGACCGTCGACCATCCCAGGAACAGCAAGGTCGTCGCCTGGACGCACACCTACAGGAACAGCCCGATCACCTACATCCAGCTGGGGCATGATTCCAAGGCCTACGTGAACCCCAGCTATCGCCGCATGGTTCACCAGGCGATTCGTCACGCGGCCGGGAAGCTGCCCGATCCGAACCAGGCCGGCTTCGTGGACCTGTTCAACGGGAAGAATCTTGACGGCTGGAAGGTGATGGGCGATCCGGCCGGCTTCTGGATCGCCGACGGGGTGCTGCGCAGCGAAAGCCACAAGGGCGGCGACTGGATGCGCACCGAGCGGACCTACGGCGACTTTATCCTGCGGGTCGAATGGCGTATCGGAAGCGGCGGCAACTCCGGCGTTTTCGTCCGCACCCGGGACAAGGACGCCGGTAACCCGTGGGATACCGGCAGCGAAATCCAGATCACCAACGAGCATCGCGACGACGCCCACTGCACCGGCTCGCTCTACGGCAGCGTGGCGGTGAACCCCCGACCGGACGAGTCGGCGGACAAGTGGCACGAGTTCTGGATTGAGTGCCGCGGGCCGCACTATCGGGTGCTCGCCGACAACATCCCGGTCATCGACGTGGACGGGCGCACCGTGCCGGCGCTGGCCAACCGGCCGTTGTCGGGCTACATCGGGTTGCAGGACTCGCACAACCGCGACACCTACGTCGAGTACCGCAAGGTCGCGGTGAAGGAGCTGGCCTCGTCGGTGGCGTCGGGTGAGCCCGGCTGGCGGCTGGGGGTTCAGGCGTACACCTTCAACAGGTACAGCTTCTTCGAGGCCATCGACAAGGCCCATGAACTCGGACTGGGCTACATCGAAGCCTATCCCGGCCAGAGGCTTCGGCCGGACGGCAATCAGAAGTTCGATCACGACCTGCCTGCGGACCTGCGTCAGGTGGTCCGCAAGAAACTCGCCGACGCGGGGATCAGGCTGGTCAACTACGGCGTGGTCAACGTGGGCACCGACGAGGCCACAGCCCGGAAGGTGTTCGACTTCGCGAAGGACATGGGTATCGAGACGATCGTGTCCGAGCCTGATCCCAAGGCGCTGCCGATCGTCGACCGGCTGACGCGCGAATACGGGATCAACCTCGCCATCCACAACCATCCCATGCCCTCGCGCTACTGGAACCCGAAGACGGTGCTGGACGCGGTCAAGGATCTGAACCCGCGGGTCGGCGCGTGCGCGGACACCGGTCACTGGGTGCGCTCGGGCGTCAATCCGGTCGAGGCGCTGAAGATGCTGGAAGGGCGGATCATCTCCCTGCACTTCAAGGATCTGCACAAGACCGGGCTGGACGCCCACGACGTGCCGTGGGGCACCGGCGTCGGCGACATCCACGCCCAGCTCGCGGAACTGCACCGGCAGGGTTTCAAGGGCGTCTTCTCCATCGAGTACGAGCACAACTGGACCAGCTCGATGCCGGAAATCGCCCAATGCATCGCCTACTTCCGCAGGACGGCCGCGGAGATGGGCGAGCCCGGCTACGGCGGATCGCCGGCGTCGGCGGGGATCAAGCTGGGTGTGCAGACCTACACGTTCAACCGATTCACCTTCCTTGAGGGCGTGGAAAAGAGCAGATCGTTGGGGCTCAAGTATGTCGAAGGGTTCACCTGGCAGAAGATCGGCGGCGAATTCGGTGATACGCAACTCAACCAGGACGCTCCGCCGGAGGTGCTGGACAGGCTCAAGGCAAAGCTCGACGCGTCGGGCGTGAAGCTGATCAACATCTACATCAAGACCCTCGGCGAGGACGAGGCGACCAGCCGCAAGTCGTTCGAGTTCGCCAAACGGATGGGCATCGAGACCTTCGTCACCGAGCCCAGGGCGGAGCATCTCGACCTGATTGACAGGCTCACCGCGGAGTATGGCGTCAACCTGGCCATCCACAACCATCCGCGACAGCCCGATCATGCCGAGTATGTCAACTGGAAGCCGGAAGAGGTGATGAAGATGCTTTTCGGGCGGAACCCGCGGATGGGCTGCTGCGCCGACACCGGGCACTGGATCCGCTCGGGGCTCGATCCGGTGGAGTGTTTGCGGAAGTACCAGGGGCGGCTGATCAGCCTGCACATGAAGGACGTGAGCGAGGCGGTGCTCAAGGGCCACGACGTGCCCTGGGGAACCGGCGTGGGCAACGTCGCCGGGCAGCTCGCCGAGCTCGAGCGGCAGGGATTCGCCGGGCTGGTCGCCATCGAGTATGAGCACAACATGGACAACAATGTGCCCGACGTGGGCGAATGCGTGGAGTTCTTCCGCCAGGCGGTCGGGCCGGTGGCGCGGCGGTAGCGACCGCGCGTCATTCGAGCGTCGAGCAGCGCGATCGGGCGGTACATTGGAGTGTCGATCATGTGCGCGGATTCACCTGAAGCGTCAACGTCGGGCGACCCCTCCATCCCGCCGGAGCAGTTGAAGAAGGCCTACCAGGCCTTCAAGAAGCGGTTGAAGCTGGCCAGGCTTGATGATGAGTCGCGGCTCGGGCACGGACCCGTCCAGGGCGGCAGGGCGTCGGGGATCAAGGCCATCCAGCCGCCGCTGCAATACCCCCGGGCGGTGTGGGACGAGCTGGTCCGCCAGGGCAAGCTGCGGAACGTGGGGCACGGCCTGTTCGAACTTGGCAGCGAGCTGGCCTGAGACCGGCAGGGGGTCAATCAGCCTCATTTCGGCACATCTCCACCCCGGACTCCGAGGGGGCGGAGCCATTCTGCCCCCGTCCAGAACTGTTGGATTCCGGGGCCGGGATGGTACAATACCCGTACGCGGATCGAGTCGCGTCCGCGCAGAGGTTCAGCAATCCGGAGGGAGCATGATTCCGTCGAGGGTTCGTTTTTTTGCAATCGCCGGGCTCTCCTTCAGCCTGGTTGCGGGCATCTGTGCCGGTCAGGGCATCGTGGGCGCCACCCATCCGTTTTCGGCAACCACACCGGTCAATTACCCCGGCGTCGCCGATTCCGGCACAGAGGTGGTGGCCTGGAGCCACACCCTCCAGCACGAGGCCGCCCGCTACATCGCCCTGCATTTCGAATCGTTCGATCTGGCGCCCGGGGATGTGCTCGAAATCACCGACGCCGGCGGGGGGCATCTTGTGCGGCTCACCGGCCGGGGCAAGATGCAGGCCGGCCGGTTCTGGGCCCGCCATATCCCCGGCGACACGGTGAAGATACGCCTGCTGGTGCGCAGTCCCGGCGGCGGGGCGGGGTTTGTCATCGACGAATACGCCGCCGGATTCCGCACCGATACGCAGAGCGTATTCCCTCCCGATGACCGGGCCAACGCAATCTGCTACCGCGACTCCCACCCGATGGAATACGACCGCTCCCGCGCGGTCGCCCGGCTGCTCATCAACGGGGTGGCGTTCTGCACCGGATCGCTGGTCTCGGAATACAATCACCTGCTCACCAACCAGCACTGCATCAACACCCAGGACAAGGCCCTGAACACGGACTTCGACTTCATGGCCGAGGCCCCGACCTGCGAAGCGCAGAACTGCTCAGAGTGCTTTCCCGGCTTCGTGTTTTCCGGCGCGATACTTCTGGAATCAGAACCGACCCTGGATTATGCGCTGCTGCTCCTGCAGGACGGCGACCCCGCGTCTCAGTTCGGTCACCTGGAGTTCGACGTCCGCCCCCCGGTCCTCGGCGAGCAGATCTACTTTCCGCAGCATTCCGCCGGCCGGGCCAAGCAACTGGGCATATTCAGCTCCCATCCCGCGGATACCGGCGGCGTCAGCCGCGTCCAGTCGATCACCCGGCCCAACTGTCGGGGGGGAACCCACCTGGAAACCGGTTACTACTCCGACAGCGAGGGCGGGTCATCCGGTTCGCCCATCCTGGCCACCTCCAGCCACAAGATTCTGGTTCTGAACCATTGTCATGGAAACGGTTATAATCTGGGCGTTCCCGCATACCTGTTCTACGAGACGCTGGAACCTCATGTGCTGGGCCTGAATCTGCCGGGCCGGATCGCCCCTGGAGCCATCATGGTTTCGGCCGACAGCACCGCCGGCGCTGCCTCGCCCGGGCTCGCCATCGATCGCGAAGTGGACAGCCTCTGGCAATCCTCCTCCGCGGCCGGTCCCCACTGGCTGCAGATCGACCTCGGCTATCAGGCGGTGGCGCAGGGTTTCCGCGTGTGGCACAGCAGCGCGGCCGGCGGTCCGATCGCCCAGAACTCCAGGCAACTGCGGATCCAGTCGGCCCCCTCCGCGGCGGGCCCCTGGACGACGGAATTCACGGGCACGAACCCTCAGCAGGAGCCCCGGTCGACGTTTTACTACCCCGGAACGAAGCCGGTTCGGCACCTGCGGGTCATGATCGACGATCCCGGTTCGGACCCCGCGGCCCGGGTTGCCGAGTTTGAGGTGTTCTCCGAGCCACCCATCATCGCCGGGCCGCCGGTGGGCACCAACATCGCGACCCAGTCGATCTCTGCCCAGGCCAGTTCCGAGTTCAGCCCGGCGTATGGTCCCGACAAAGCCATTGACGGCGTGATCAGCGCGGAGAGCAAGTGGACCAGCGCCGACACCGACCCGCCGCACACGCTGACGCTCGACCTGGGAACCTACCGCTCGATCAGCGGCTTCATCCTGCACCAGCCGAGCGCGGCGGGCGAGGCGGCGCACCTGAACGCATCGGAATTCGCGTTCGAGTCGGGCCGTTCGCCGGCCGGCCCGTGGTACCCGGAGGCGCTGATCCTGGCCGCCGGGCAGGCTGACCAGGAGATGCGGGCGTTCCTGGCCCCGAAAGATCTCCGCTACGTGCGTCTCTCCATGCTGAACCCGAGCCTGGCGCCCTTCGATGACTACGCCCGCGTGCCCGAGTTCGAGGTGATCGAGTTCG
>CAYVVX010000177.1:0-2568 GCA_964455315.1 uncultured Planctomycetales bacterium
GTGCGTAAATTCACACATTGTCGTGGTAACTGGCCCATCCGTTTGGTCTGGCAAGGTATCAATCCAGCCATTCGGTGGATTAATTCGGTTTGGCATGGAAGCTGATAGCAGATTCCCTAGAGGCTCGGCACGGCCGGACCGGCCCGCGTAGCAGATGTGTTCCGCAATCGGGCGCTGCCCTGCCAGATGCCTGTAACGGCGTCGAGCGGTTCCCATTGGCCTTCCGCAGGCGCGTTGAAGGGAGTGGATTCCCACCCCTTCGCTCTTCATTGACGACGTGCAAGTGAGGCACCATGAGCGACCTGGAAACCATTCACAAGGGCATCAGCCGCAGCGGCGTGGTGCAGGCGCCGTACGAGCAGGTGATGTTCGATCAGCTTCACGAAGCGATCGACTACTACGGTCATGCCCCCGACGCGCTGATCCAGATCCTGCACCGGGCCCAGGAGCTGTTCGGGTACCTGCGTGAGGACGTGGTGCGCTACGTGGCCAGGCAGTTGCGCGTGCCGATCAGCCGGGTACACGGGGTGATCGGGTTCTACTCGTTCTTCAGCCGGATCCCGCAGGGCAAGCACACCATCAGCGTGTGCATGGGCACCGGCTGCTACGTCCGCGGCGCGGACCAGCTTCTGCGGCGGTTCGAGAAGGAACTGGGCGTCAAGCCGGGTGAAACCACCAGCGACGGGCGGTACAGCCTGCGCTGCGTCCGCTGCCTGGGGGCCTGCGGCGTGGCCCCGGTGGTCATGATGGGCAACGATCTGCACAGCAAGGTCAAGGTCAACGAGGTCACCAAGAGACTGAAGGCATACCGATGAGGCTGAACGAACTGCAGCAGTGGCGCGAGCGGGCGGCGGCGGGGCTGGCCCTGCGACTGGGCCCGGTCCCCGCGGAGGAGGAGAACGCCCCCTTCCGTCGCCGGGAATTACTGGTCTGCGCGGGCGGGGCCTGCGCGAGCTGCGGTCATGCCACGGTGGCGACCGCCTTCCGCGAGATGATCGCCTCGCGGGGCATGGGCGATCACGTCAAGGTGGTCGAGACCGGCTGCGTGGGCTGCTGTGACCTGGGCGTGGTCGTGCAGATCCGCCCCGACAACGTCATCTACGTGAAGGTCACGGCCAAGGACGTGCCCGCGGTGGTCGAGCAGCATCTGCTCAACAACCAGGTGGTGACCGCGCTGCTGCACCGCAAGGACGAGAACAGCGAACCCTACGTCGCCCCCGAGGACATGCCCTTCTTCAGGAACCAGGTCAAGGTGGTGCTGGAGAACAGCGGCATCATCGACCCGGAGAACATCGACGAATACGTGGCCCGCGACGGCTACGCCGCCCTGGGCAAGGTGCTCGGGGAGATGAAGCCCGCCGACGTGGTCAGGGAGATGCTCGCCAGCGGGCTGCGCGGCCGGGGCGGCGGCGGCTTCTCCACCGGCCGGAAGTGGGGCATGCTGGCTGATGCTGTCAGCGACCAGAAGTACGTGATCTGCAACGGCGACGAGGGCGACCCCGGTGCGTTCATGGACCGCTCGATGCTGGAGAGCGACCCGCACCGCGTGCTGGAAGGCATGATCATCGCCGGTTACGCCACCGGGGCTCATCACGGCGTGCTCTACGTGCGGGCGGAATACCCGCTGGCCATTCACCGGCTGCAGATGGGCATCGATGCGGCCAGGGCCCACGGCATCCTCGGCGAACGGGTGCTGGGCACCGACTTCAGCTTTGACGTGGAGATCCGCGTCGGCGCCGGGGCCTTTGTCTGCGGCGAAGAGACCGCGTTGATCGCCTCGGTCGAAGGGCAGCGCGGCCAGCCGCGCCCGCGCCCGCCGTTCCCCACCCAGCAGGGGCTGTATCGCAAGCCGACCATGATCAACAACGTGGAGACCTACGCGAACGTCCCGCCGATCCTCCGCAACGGCGGCGCGTGGTTCGCGAAGATCGGCTCGCCCAAGAGCCCGGGAACCAAGGTGTTCGCGCTGGCCGGGCAGGTGGTCAACACCGGGCTGGTGGAGGTGCCCACCGGCACCATCCTGCGCGAGCTGGTCTTCGAGATCGGCGGCGGGATGCCCGAGGGCCGGAAGTTCAAGGCCGCCCAGACCGGCGGACCCTCCGGCGGCTGCATCCCCGCCCAGCACCTGGATACGCCGCTGGACTTCGACTCGCTGCAGTCGATCGGCTCGATCATGGGCTCCGGCGGACTCATCGTCATGGACGAGACGTCCTGCATGGTCGATGTGGCCCGGTTTTTCATGGACTTCTGCGTCGACGAGTCCTGCGGCAAATGCCCGCCGTGCCGGGTCGGCACCCAGCAGATCCTGCACATGCTCACCAAGATCACCGAGGGCCACGGCGCGGAGAACGAGCTCGAACGACTGGCCGGCCTGGCCGACGTCATGCGCTCGGCGAGCCTGTGCGGGCTCGGGGTCACCGCGCCCAACCCGGTCAGCAGCACCATCCGCTACTTCCTGGACGAGTACAACGCCCACATTCACGACAAGAAGTGTCCCGCGGGCGTGTGCCGCCAGTTGCTGACCTTTTCGATCCACCTGGACAACTGCACCGGCTGCAGCCTGTGTGC
>CAYVVX010000177.1:2578-6940 GCA_964455315.1 uncultured Planctomycetales bacterium
GGTGGAGGTGATCCACAAGGTCGACGGCCAGCGCAAGTACACCATCAGCACGGAAGGGTGCATCCGCTGCGGGGCCTGCTTCGATGTGTGCCGGTTTGACGCGGTGTTGAAGGTATAGACATGAGCAATATCCATCTCAAGATCGACGACCAGCAACTGACGGCCACCGAAGGCCAGACCGTCCTGGAGGTCTGCCGGGCCAACGGGATTCCGGTGCCCACGCTGTGTCACCACGAAGGGCTGTGCGACGTGGGCGCCTGCCGGCTGTGCATCGTGGAGGTCGAGGGGCAGGGCAGGCCCACACCGTCCTGCACCACGCCGGCGACCGACCAGATGGTCGTGCGCACGCAGACCCCCAAGCTGGAAAACCTCCGCCGGCAGACCATCGAGCTGCTCTTTTCCGAGCGCAACCACATCTGCCCGTTCTGCCCCGCCAGCGGCAATTGCGAGCTGCAGCGGACGGCGTACGAGCACGGCATGGACCACGTGCGCTTCGACTACTTCTCACCGCGGCTGCCCACCGATAATTCTCATCCGCGCATCGCCCTGGACCACAACCGCTGCATCCTCTGTTCGCGATGCGTGCGGGCCTGCGACGAGTGGATCGGCGCCCACGTGCTCGACTTCGACCACCGCGGACTCAAGACGCTGCTGGTGGCCGATGACGGCGTGCCGCTCGGCGAAAGCTCCTGCGTGTCCTGCGGCACCTGCGTGACGGTCTGCCCGACGGGGGCCCTGTTCGAGAAGCGCAGCGCCCACTGGCAGGGCCGGCTGCCCCTGGAACTGACCGAGACGGTCTGCCCCGGCTGCGGTGTCGGCTGCCGCATCCACGTGTCGGTTCGACACCGCCAGATCGGCGAGATCCGCTCCGCGGGCGGACCCAGCGGCATCCGCGTGCTGTGCGTGCGCGGGCGTTTCGGGCTGGCCAGCCCGGAGGCACCGCGGGTCAGCGCGATCAAGGTCAAGCGCGGGCACCAGTGGGTGGACCGCCCGCTCCACGATCTGTTCACTGATATCGCCCACCGGCTCAGCAGCGGGCCGGTCGCCGCCGATCCCAGCCGGGTCATCATGCTGATCAGCCCGCGGCTGCCGCTGGAAACCATTGCGGCCTGCCAGACCTTCATGACCAAGGTGGTGGGCAGCGACCGCTGGGCGTTGAGCGACCGCGACAACGCCTCGGCAGTCAAGGAGGGTCTGGGGCACAACGGGCATCCCGCGCCGCTGGCCGGGCTTGCCGACCTGGACGAAGCGGACATGGTCCTGCTGCTGGGCTGCAACCTGGAGCGGTCTCACGGCGTGATCGCCTCCTACGTGCGCAGGGCGGTCCAGCATCGGCGGGCCCGGCTGGTCAAGATCAACCCGCGGCATACCTGGATGACCGACTGGACCGACCTGCACATCCGCCTCCACCGCCGCAAGGATTCCATCGTGCTGGCGGCCGTGCTCAAGTACCTCATCGACATGGGCGTTGCCAAGATTGACGCCGGGGATGAACTGACCGCCAGGCTGGCCAAGCTCAAGGACGACGACATCGCCGCGCTGACCGGCGTGCCCGCCGAGTCGCTGCGCAAGGTGGCGACGTATTTCAGCGAGGCCAAGCGGCCCATGATCCTGTGCGGTCGCGGTCTGAGCCGGCGCGGCGCGGCGGGCATGAAGGCGGCCATGAACCTGGTCAAGGCAACCAACCGCAAGACCCCGTCGGGACGGTGGCGGCTGATGTCGCTGGCCATGGGGGCCAACTCCGCGGGCGCCCGCCTGCTGGGTGACAGCGGGCTGGACCCGGCCACGCTCGACCCGCACACCGCGGACATCGCCTTCGTGGTGCTCGGCGACGACGCCCCCACCTGGCCGAAGGAGTGGATCGAGAAGCTGCGAACCATCAACTACGTGGTCACGCTGCTGGCCCGCGAGCACGAGGTGATGCAGGTGGGACACGTGGTCGTGCCCACGGCAAGCTGGTCCGAGCGCAGCGGCACCTACGTCAGTCTTGAGGGGCGGCTGCAGAAGGGGGTGGCGCTGATGCCCCCGACCAGCGGCTGTGTTGACGAGAAGGCGTTCTTTGAGCAGCTCACCAGGGTGTGGCGCGGACCGTACGGCGGTTCGTCGTCCGGCGGTCTCCCCGAACCGCTGCGCCACCTGGCCGACGGGCACATGGTGCCGTGCGGGCCCGGCGACCGGACCGTGGATCTGGAAGGGCTGGCCGCGCTGGTGGGTGATTGACAGATGAGTTCGTTCGCATGGTTTGAGAGACTCTGACGATGGCCAAGAAACGTGTTGCGACCGTCTGGCTGTGCGGCTGCTCCGGCTGCCACATGTCCTTCCTGGATTTGGACGAGAAGCTGATCGACTTGACGTCGCTGGCCGACGTGGTGGCGTCGCCGGTGGTCGACATCAAGGATTTTCCGCCGTGCGACGTGGCCCTGGTCGAAGGCAGCGTGGCCAACGAGGAGAACCTGCACGTGCTCAAGAGCGTGCGCGCCGCGGCGAAGGTGCTGGTATCGCTGGGTGACTGCGCGGGGTTCGGGTGTGTTCCCATGCTGCGCAACCAGTTCACGACCGAACAGGTGCTGGACCGGGCGTACGTGGAGGTGGAGAGCACGGCTCTGGGATCGGTGCCGACGGAGGAAGTCCCCCGGCTGCTGCCCAAGGTTCGCCCCATTCACGAGTGTGTGAAAGTCGACGCGTGGATTCCGGGCTGCCCGCCGTCGCCGGAGGCGATCTGGGCGGCGGTCGCGGCGCTGCTGACCGGCGAGCCGGCGAGCGAACCCGTGGCCTTGAGTTACGACTGACCCCGGCGGAGCCCGCCAGGGGTACGATTGACGAGGATGACGATGTCACGAGTGATCAAGATTGATCCGATTACCCGCGTGGAAGGGCACGGGCGGGTGACCATTTACCTCGATGAGGCGGGTGAGGTCACCGGGGCCCGATTCCACGTGGTCGAGTTCCGCGGCTTCGAGAAGTTCTGCGAGGGCCGGCATTTTTCCGAAATGCCCACCCTGACCGAGCGGATCTGCGGCATCTGCCCGGTGAGCCATCACCTGGCCAGCGCCAAGGCCATCGACGCCATCTGCGGGGTCAAGCCGACGCCGACCGCGCGCATGCTGCGCGAGCTGATGCACATGGGCCAGATGATCCAGTCGCACGCCCTGAGCTTCTTCCATCTCAGCTCGCCGGACCTGCTGCTCGGCTTTGACTGCGACCCGGCCAAGCGGAACATCTTCGGGCTCATCGCCGAAAAGCCGGACATCGCCCGTAAGGGCATCCGCCTGCGCCGCTACGGCCAGGAGGTCATCGCCGCGGTCGGCGGGCGCAAGATCCATCCCGACGTATGCGTTCCCGGGGGCATGAACCGCGGGCTCGCCGTCGCCGATCGCGACCGGCTGTTGAGTGAACTCGGCGAGGCCAAAGAGGCGGTGGCGCTGGGCATCCGTCTGCTCCTGGGCTACTGCGAGGAGAACGCGGAGTTCGTCCGCACCTTCGCCTCGTTCGACAGCAATTACATGGGCCTGGTCACGCCCGAGGGCCGGCTCGAACACTATGACGGGCTGCTCCGCATGGTCGGGCCCGACGGGGCCATGCTGGAGGACTTCTACGATCCCAACGCCTACCTCTCGCTGATCGCCGAGGCGACCGAGGACTGGAGCTACCTGAAATTCCCGTTCTACCGCACGCTGGGTTTCCCCGAGGGCTCGTATCGCGTCGGCCCGCTGGCCCGGCTGAACATCTGCGACGCCATCGGCACGCCGCTGGCGGAGAAGGAGCTGGCCACGTTCCGGCAGATCGGGGGCGGGCGAATGGTCACCGGCTCGATGTACTACCATTACGCCCGGCTGATCGAGATCCTCTTCGGGCTCGAGCGGGTCGAGGCCCTGCTCAACGACCAGGACATCTGCGGCGACGACCTGATCGCCGAGAGTTACCAGGTTCTCCCAGAAGGGATCGGCGTCATCGAGGCCCCGCGCGGCACGCTGTTCCACCATTACATGGTTGACGAACACGGCGGCATCGAACGGGTCAACCTCATCGTGGCCAGCGGCCAGAACAACATGGCCATGAACAACGCCGTCACCGACATCGCCCACCGTTACGTCAACGGCAACCAGCTCCAGGAGCCGATGCTCAACAAGGTGGAGGCAGCCATCCGGTGCTACGATCCGTGCCTGTCGTGCAGCACCCACGCGATGGGGCAAATGCCCCTGCGGATCGAGCTGATCGGGGCAAACGGCGCTACCCTGGATACGCTGATCCGGGGGTGAGGCAGCCGGAAACGGCGCTGAGGGACGAGTGATGAATTCCAGGATCAAGCCCATTCGCCTCTTCGCCTGGGGCAACCGGGGGCGCTGCGATGACGGGGTCGCC
>CAYVVX010000177.1:6950-7754 GCA_964455315.1 uncultured Planctomycetales bacterium
CCCTGGTCATCGCCGAGCGGCTGGAGGTGCGTTTCGCGGATGAGCCGGGCGTGATAATTCATCAGTACCATCAACTTGCCCCGGAGATCGTCGAGGAGCTGGACGACTGCCGGCTGGCGATTTTTCTGGACGCCCACGTGCCCAGTGAGCGGGCCCCCTGGCTGGTGAGCCGGATCCAGGCCAGTGCTGGCGGCGGCCTCGATACCCATGCCTGCACTCCGGCGGACCTGTTGGGGTTGATGGCTTCGCTGGGGCTGTCACCGCCCGAGGCGCTGCTGGTGTCCGTCCGCGGGGAGGACATGTCCTACGGTGAGCGGCTCAGCCCGGCCACGGCTGCGGCCGCGAGGGGCGCCGAATCCTGGATCGTCCGAGAAATGCTCCTGCGGCTGGGGAGCCGTACAGAGCCGGGGCGTCTGGCACCGGGCGTGCTGGTATCCTGATGCAGGCCGATCAGACGGGGGGTTGATGGACCGCGAAGCTGGTGATGCGCGGGGGGTGGGTCATGCATGAGATGTCAATTGCGGTGGAAATCGTCCGGCAGGCCGAGGAGGTGGCCCGCCACCACGCCGCCACCCGGATCAGCGAGATCGAGCTGGAGGTGGGTGCGCTCCGCCAGGTCGTGCCCCAGGCGCTGCAGCTCGCCTTCGGGTCGGCCGCGGAGGGCACGCTGGCCGAATCCGCGAAGCTGACCATCATCGAGGAGCGGGTCATTGCCGTCTGCCGCAATTGCGAATGCCTGTTCTGTCCGGAGATCCATGACTTCACCTGCATCCGCTGCGGCGTGGCGGACGCGCGGATCGTGGC
>CAYVVX010000177.1:7764-8314 GCA_964455315.1 uncultured Planctomycetales bacterium
CGACGGTGTTGTCATGAGAGTCCACGTGGTCGAGAGCGTGCTGAAGGCCAACGACGCGGTGGCCGCGGCCAACCGCCGGCGACTGGGTGAGGCCGGGCTGCTGGCCCTGAACCTGATGAGCGCGCCGGGCAGCGGCAAGACGTCGCTGCTGGAGAAGACCATGCCGCTGCTGGGGCGGGAGCATCCCTGCGCGGTGCTGGTGGGGGACCTTCAAACCTCGCGTGACGCGGAGCGGCTGGCCCCCTACGCGGTGGAGACCACGCAGATCAACACCGGCACCGGCTGCCACCTGTCCTCCACGCAGGTGATGGAGGCGCTGGAGCGGCTGAACCTCGCCGCGCTGTCCTACCTGTTTATCGAAAACGTCGGCAACATGGTCTGCCCCGCGGCGTTCGATCTCGGCGAGCATGCCAAGGTAGTCCTGCTCAGCACGCCGGAAGGCGACGACAAGGTGGCCAAGTATCCCACGCTCTTTCAGCAGGCCGACGTGATTCTGCTGACCAAGATGGACCTGCTGCGGGTGCTGGACTTCCGCGTGGAGCAGGTTCGC
>CAYVVX010000177.1:8324-8833 GCA_964455315.1 uncultured Planctomycetales bacterium
GGATCAACACGCGGGCTCCGCTGATCGAGCTGTCCACCCGCACCGGGCAGGGCATGGACGAGTGGATCGCCTGGCTGCGCGAGCGGCGGGCGGAACGCCGGGAACTCGCCGGCGCACAACGGGCGATTCATGCCTGACGCGGGGGCATGCACAACGAACCGGACGACGCTGGGGGCCAGCTCGCGGGCATCCAGGATTCGGTAGTCGGTGGTCATGCCGGGCGACGAGACCTTCCTGATCTGATTGGCAGCCGGTGGCAAAAGGGGACTGCCTTTGGCCACAGCCTGACAGGCGGCCCATGACGGCATCGACCTCACCGGCGGGCGGCTCGACAACGCGTGACGCCTTCGGCACGGTCGCTGGAATCCGGGGCAAGACCCGGACCACAGCGAAACCATTTCACGGCGTCTCAATGTCTTCCTGAGTTCGGGCGGCGTGTCCACCACCGGCAGCGGTGCGGGGTCGGCGGGGATCTCATCTGGCTGTGTAAAAGGAAGGACCGCGTCGTC
>CAYVVX010000178.1:0-8832 GCA_964455315.1 uncultured Planctomycetales bacterium
CCAGCTCCCGGCGCGAGGTTCGCCGGCTGACCGTGCGCAGACACCAGGTGGAAAAGCGGCTGAATGCCGCGATCCGCAACGCCGCGGCCGTGCTGGCTTCCAACAGCACCGCGCTGGTGCTCTGGACCGGCGACGCCAACGGGGACACGCACGTGAACTTCAGCGAGCTGTGCCTGATCGAGCTGCCGGTGTCGTCGAGCACACTGTCGATGTGGCGGACGACGTTTCCAGCCGGCTGGAACCAGACCCAGCGTGACGCCGCCGACACGACCTACGCCGTCGGCGCCGACTTCGCGGCCGCCGCCCAGACGGCCAAAAGCAACGCATACTTCGTGCAGACCCCGTGGACCGGGGGCGCGTCGAGCCTGCAGGTGTCCCTGCAACCGGTGACGCCGCAGGCGGCGATGCTGGTGAGCTGGCGGCTGACGCTGACCGACGAACTGCTTACTGAGCCGATGGTCGGAGCGGCGGCGCTGGCGGCCCACACGAACCCGGAGTGATTCACGTGGCCATGTCGCGCAACATCCCGAGAGCCGAACCGTATCCAGCCAGAGGCGCTGCCGGACGGCGGTGCCGCGGTTTCACGCTCATCGAGCTGCTCATCGTCATCACCATCATCGCCATCGCCTTCGGGCTGGCGGCGCCCACCATCGGCGACAGCCGCGAGATGCGGTTGCGCGAAGCGGCCCGGCTGCTGGCCGCCGACCTCGAGTTCGCCGCGGTGGATTCGATCGCTCATGCCGCCGATCCGAGACTGGTCAAAGTCGACCTGAACAACCACCGTTACTGGGTCGCGGCGGCCACCGCACCGGACACGCCGCTGACCGAAACGGTCACGCAACAGCCCTACCTGGTCACCTTCGGCAGCGGGCGGGCGGCGGGCTGTGCGGGCGTAACCATTCAGTCGGTGAGCCTCGGCGGCGACAACCAGATCATGTTCGACGCATTCGCCAGCCCCGACCAGACCACCGACGCCGGCATCACGCTGGCCAGCGGCGCGGCGACACTCCAGGTGGTGGTCAAGGCCGGCACCGGCGAAGTGCACATCCCCTAACGCACCCCTCCGCCCATCACGTGAGCGGCCGGCGCTGGGGCCGCGGCACCGCCGGCGCCCACAGGCGCTTTGCCCCCGGGGCGGGGTCGCGTACACTCAGCGCCGGCGGGTCAGGGAGGCTCGCCGGCCGGCGAGATCACCGCGAGCCCGGGAGGCGGATGCGTTGAACCTCAAGGACAAGCTGGGCGGCAAGTTCATCGTCTTCGACGGGCCGGACGGCTCGGGCAAGAGCACTCAGCTCCGGCTGCTTGCGGAGCGGCTCGAGGCGGAAGGACTGGCGGTGGTCCGGGGCAAGGATCCCGGCGGCACCGACATCGGCAACCGCATCCGGTCGGTGCTGCTGGACTTCGACCTGTCCCGGATGGACGTCCGCTGTGAGACCTTCCTGTTCATGGCCTCGCGGGCCCAGCTCGTCGGTGAGCTGGTCGAGCCGGCGATCAAGGCCGGCAAGGTCGTCCTCTGCGACCGGTTCATCTCCGCGACCTGCGCGTACCAGGGCGCCGCCGGGTACGACATCCAGCGGATTATCGAAGTCGGGCGCTACGCAGTCGGCGACACCTGGCCGGATCTGACCGTGATCGTGGATGTGCCCACCGAGCTGGGTTTCGAGCGGATCGGGCGCAGCCCGCACCAGGCCGGGCGCAGGCGACGCGGCGCCGGGCAGCAGACCATGATGTTCGCGGATGCGGCCCTGGACGCGATGGAGTCGCGTCCGATCGACTATCATCGCCAGGTGCGCAAGCTGATGCTTAACCTCCCCAGGGAATACCCGGGAAGGGTCGAGGTGGTGGACGGCGCCGCGAGCGCGGAAGAGGTTCACCAGCGGGTCATGGAGATCGTCAACGGTGTCGATTTTTGACGTCCGACATCAGCCCCGGGCCCAGCGCACGCTGCAGCGGGCCCTGCAGTGTGGCCGCGTGCCCCACGCCTATCTCTTCGCCGGGCCCGAGGGCGTCGGCCGGGAGATGCTGGCGTGGCGGATGGCCAGGGTGCTGCTGTGCGCCCGGCCGCTGTCACAGCCCATGCCCGCGGAGGTCGCGGCCGGCGTCGAGGGCGACGCGGCCCTGCCGGCCGAGGCGGTGGATGCCTGCGGCGACTGCACCGACTGCCGGCTGGTCCAGGCGGAAACGCATCCCGACCTGCATCCCATCTACCGGCAGTTGAACCGCCAGCACCCCGACTCCGAGGTGCGCAAGAAGAAGGCCGTCGATATCTCCGTCGACGTGATCCGCAAGTTTCTGATCGAAAAGGCCGGCACCCGCCCGATGCAGGCCAGGGCCAAGGTGTTCGTGGTCCGCGAAGCCGAACGGCTCACTCCCGGGGCGCAGAACGCCCTGCTCAAGACGCTGGAGGAGCCGCCCAGGGACACCTTCATCATCCTGATCACGTCGGCGCTGGACCGGATGCTGGCGACCACGCGGTCGCGCTGCCAGCAGATCGTGCTCCAGGCGCTGCCGGAAACTTTCACCCGCGAGCAACTGGCAGCGCTGCGCCCGGACGCATCGCCCGAGGCGGTGGCGTTCGCGGCGGCACACAGCGGCGGATCGCTGGGGACGGGGCTGCGGCTGATCGACGACGGGGTGCACAAGCTGAAGCGGGCCTGGGGACCGCGGCTGCTGGAATTGATCACGCCGCGGCGCGGATTCGCACCGCACGCGCTGGCCAAGCCGCTGTCCGAGGATGGAAAACAGCTTGCCGCCAAGGTCGCGGAACTTGATCCGGAGGTGACCGACCTGGTCGCGCTGCGGGCGGGGGTCAGGATGCTGATGGGAGCGATCAGTTCCTTCCACGCCGACGCCCTGCGCCGCACCGCGGGGGCGTCTGCCTGCCGGGTGAACGAGGATCAGGTCGAAGTCGTGGACGCGCTGGTGAAATGCTGCGGCTCGGACGGGCTGCTGCGGGCCATCAGTGCGTTCGCCGAGGCGGAAAGGAACCTCGATCAGAACGCCAACATCGACCTGGTGCTGGAAACGCTGATGATCCGCCTTTCGCGTACGGCGGCATCAGCGGCCGGCTGATACGCGGCGGAGGAAGCTGGCTGTCGCTGAGCGCACGCTCCCTCCAGGGTACGCCGCATGGCTATCGATCCCTGCCGGCGTGCTCCCCATCGTCATCCTCGGCATCATGCCCGTCGCCGTCGTCATCATGCGACTTGAGCTTCATCGGCTCCATCGAAAACACGGTGAAATCGTCGAACGTGCTCACCGCGTCGGCCTTGGTCCACACGCCGACCTTACCCGGCTCGCGCAGGGCCGCGTCGCGTATCTGCATCGTCTTGCGCCCATCGAGGTAGCAGACGATCTGATCGCCGGTCATGGTGACCCGCAGATGGTACCAGCGGCCGGCCTCCAGCGGGACATTGACGCCGGCGATCTGCTGGCGCTTGCCCCTGATCACCTTGTAGAGCCGATAATTGCCCTCCAGCGGATTGACCCGGCAGACGTAGTAGTTGTCCTGATCCTTACACCGCCAGACCGGTCCGCCGCCCTGATCCTCCTTGCCGCTGACCGCCCGCACCTGAACGCTCAGGTCCAGGTCCGCGAACAGCGGTTCCCCGGCCACGGCGAGGTTGTAACTCGATCCGGTGTTGACGGTCTCGGCCAGCCGCAGCACCTGGGGCGGGCTCTTCGCGTCGTCACTGGCGACCACCAGCCAGCGCGACGGCCGGGCGTCGGCTCCGGTTTCCATGGCCGTCCACCCGTCCGGCAACCCATCCACCTTGTCGCCGTCGAAGGACCAGCCCGCGGCATGAATCGTCCACTTGCCCGTCACCGCGATCGCCCCATTCACCGCATCCAGGGCGACCGACTCGACGATGTCCTTGTCCAGCGTATGAACCCGGTAGACCGGGCGCCGGCCGCGGGTGTCGAGCTCGATGGAGAAGATCCTGGCGTCCTCGCCGGCGCGCCGGCCGACAATCCGCGCCGCCTGCGGCAGGGGCATGCCCGAACCGAGGCCGCCGCGCTTGGCATCGATCAGGGCGCGATCGCTCACCTCACCGGTCATCGCCGAGGCCCGGCCTTCGACGGCGTCCACGCGCATCCGGGCGAAGGCCCGCCCGGACGAGATCAGCAGGTGGTACACCGGCCTGCCGTCTTCCATGGCCATGTTGGCGAGGATCGGTCGGGCGGTGGGATCGAACCGGGCGGCGATATCGAGAGCATCGGAAAGGTTGAGCCGGGCCTTGCGGGCCGCGGCGATGGCATCGGCGATGTCGGCCGGGTCGCCGCCGCGAACCGGAAACGCGCAAGCGAGCACGATCAGTACCGCCGCCGGGGCGGACAGGGCACGACGCGACATGGCCGACAACTCCAGTGTGAGGAACCCTCGATCACTCCACCGGGATCAGGCGGAGATAATCATCAAGCGTACCACCCTGGAAGCAACAGTCAATGATTTCGCGGCCGACACCGTCCAGGTCGGACTGCTTGACGTAGAGGCTCAGCTCTTTACGGAAGAACTCCCGGAGGATCTCCGCGCCCTGGTCGTAGGCTTCATCCCCGATTTCGGGCTGGTTGTTGGCCTGCAGGAGCCACTGGGGGATCTGGGTGCCCTCGACCAGCATGGACGCGAGCGTGTAACCGAGCAGCGGGCAGCGCGCGGGCAGGAGCTGATCCGGCCGGAATCGGGCCGGTCCCCGGCGGGCGAGGTATTCGCGGGCGATCCACTGGGGCATAAAGCCCACCTGCCAGGAACCCAGGTGCTGGTTGGGACACAGCGTGTAGCGGGTTGCGGGGGTGTCCAGGATCTGCCGCAGCAGTAGATTGGCCTGGTCGACGCGACGACCAGTCGCGAACGGCCAGTACGAACCGACGCCCTCCGATTCCAGCCCGCCCCCGCCGGTGATGCTGGGATTGGCATGGCCCCGGGGTGCGGTCAGCCGCCACAGCCAGGCCAGCGCCGGGGGCAGCACATGCAGCAGCCCCAGAATGCCATAGGAAGGCTTCTCCCGCGTGCAGGGAGGGGTTCGCACGCCGAAGCTGCGCACGTCGACGGCCACGGGCCCATGCACGATCGAGGGCACCAGCCGCCGGGGTACGACCACGCGGGGATTCGGGCAGGGCTGCCCGGGGGCGTCCTCGGAATGCTCCCAGATCAGGCAGGTGCCGCGGGGAACACCGTACAGGTTGAGGAACAGCAGCGGCTCGTCCGGCTGCGTGCAGAGCTTCTCCAGGTGCGGATCGGTGCCGTACGCGGTGATGTGATTGACCCGGACAAACCAGCCCTCCTCGGCATCGGTGACCACCAGCTTGGCATTGTCGCCCTGGATCTCGGGGTGGCACAGGGCCATGTCGTCGGTGACCGGGCGCAGCTCGCATCCGCGCGGCAGGGTGATGTGCCGCCGCTCGCCGGTGACCACGTTCTCGCCCAGGAGCAGTCGCCCGTCCCGCTCGCGGTGGGCGTATTCAAGCATCTCGCTCTTGCCGCCGCCGCTGGCGCCTTCGTGCATGATGGTGACGATGTTGTCGTACGGCGTGACCACCTGGACGGTGGAGCCGTGGGCGGTGATCCAGCCCTCTTCCTCGCCGATGGTCAGCAGCACGCCGTAGATGCCCTTCTTGGCGCTGGGACCGGGATACAGGTTGAGCCCGAAGATCTCGTGGACCTCCGCCAGGCGGTTGTGCACGACCACCTGGCGCCCGTTGCAATGGGTGTGGCGGAACGGCGGCGCCGCGTAGATGATCGCCCGCGGCGCGAAGCCGTCGCGAACCTGAGAACAGGGAACCATGCCCTGCAGATCGGCCAGCGACGTGGCGAAGAACGCGGCGTTCAGCGGGGCGATCAGCAGGGCTTCGTAGCCGTGTTCGGCGCCGCCGGCGATGAAGGGCATGACCAGCAGATCCTGCCTGGTCAGCCAGGCGACGATCTCGCGGCGCAGCGGCTCGAAGGAGCCGCCAAACCGCTCAGAGTAATGGGTCTTCTCCGAGGGAACGTTATCCGCCACCACCATGCACTCCGGGTCGCGGCGGCGCATGTACGCATCGGTGTAGTTCACGGCCACGCCGTTGCGGCAGCGGACCACGTGGGCTTCGACGACGCGGCCCCCGTCGGGCAGCGTGTAGGCCACCTCGTAGGTGTCGGCCCCCTCGCCGCCCAGCGACCATTCGATGAGTTCCCCCCGGTTCTCAGGAATGACCACGCGGGGAGCGCCGGCGAGAATGGCTTCGACATCCGCGGCGATCCGGAAGTGCTTCCATGGACTGGTCAAGGTGCTCATGTGGACCTGCTTGCTCCATAACTGGGAATAGCGCCGTCGCCCCAAGTTCGGGGCGAACATCAACCTTCGGCGGATACGGCCGTCAGGTCACGCAAGGGTTGATCGGGAGGGTACCTTCAGGCAGACATATACTAAGCGCCCGGCCCCCGCCGGGCAAGACCCCGACCGCTGGCGGGAAAGCCGGGATTCCCCTATAAAAGCCGCTCGCAACCCGGCGTCACCCGGAAGATCTTCACCGGAAGGATCCAGCCATGAAAATCACCGCCATTGAAACCCGTGTCTGCAACGCCCGCATGCGCAACTGGATCTTCGTGAAGGTGCTTACCGACCAGCCCGGACTGTACGGCTGGGGCGAAGCCACCCTCGAGTGGCACACCCGCGCCGTGGTCGGTGCCATCGAGGATCTGGCCCCCCTGCTCATTGGCGAGGATCCCACCCGGGTCGAGTTCTGCTGGCAGAAGATGTACCGCCAGCACTTCTGGCACGGCAACGGCATCGTCCGCGGAACCGCCATCAGCGGCATCGACCTGGCGTTATGGGACATTGTCGGCAAGGTGCACAATGTGCCCTGCCACAAGCTCTGGGGAGGCCCGGTCCGGGACACCATCCGCACCTATTGCCACCTGGGCGGCGGGAAGATGGAGGACTTCTACGAGACCGATCCGGCCGACGCCAAACGCTTCGGCGAACTCGCCAAACAGGCCGTCGAGGACGGCTTCACCGCTTTCAAGACCATGGCCGTGCCCTGGACCATGCCGCTGGAAGGGCTCAAGCCGATCCGCTACGCCGAGGCGTGCGTGGGGGCCATGCGCGACGCGGTCGGCGAGGAGCCGGACATCATGGTCGACTGCCACGCCCGCCCGTCGCCGCGGATGGGCGTTCTGTTCGCCAGGGCCCTGGAGCAGTTCGGGCTGTACTGGTTCGAGGAGCCCTGCTGGCCGGAGAGCGTGGACGGCATCGCCGAGTGCCAGCGGGCGGTGGCCACGCCAATCGCCACCGGCGAGCGGCTGGTCAGCCAGCACGCTTTCAAGGAGCTGCTCGAGAAGCGGGCGTGCAGCGTGATCCAGCCGGACATCACCCACGTCGGCGGTTTGAGCGAAGCCCGTCGCGTCGCGGCCATGGCCGAGGCCTACCGCGTCTCCATCGCCCCGCACAACCCGCAGGGCCCGGTGAGCACGGCCGCATCGCTGGAGTTCGGCTTCGCCACGCCGAGCTACATCATCTGCGAGGCGGTACACCTGGACGTGCCCTGGCGCAAGGATGTGGTCAGGGAAGGCTTCACTGTCGAGAAGAAGGGTCGCATCGTTCGCCCGAGCAGTAGGCCGGGCCTGGGCATGGAAATCGACGAGGACGAGGTGAAGAAGCACCCGTTCCAGCAGGAGCTTCCGCAGACGGTGGTGTATTCGGACGGGAGCGTGGGCGACTGGTGAGCAGAAGTTCACAGCAAGCGATACACAGTAAGCAGGGAACGGGGCTCGCCATCCACTGCGTACTGCAAACTGCTTACTTCTCCTCCGTCCTGCGCCGCGACGTCGAGCCCTTGGGACCGTAGCCGCGGGACTCGGCTTCCTCCACGGAGCTGAACCAGCGGACGTTTTTCTCGCTCAGGCTCCGGGCGCTGCTGGAGGTGGGCGGATACCACACCTTGCCCATGATGCTGGCGACGACCATTTCCTCGGAGGGCTCGCCGGCAGCCTGTTGCAGCATCGTGGTGATGCGTTCCTCCACCTGTGGCACCTGGCCGAACATGCGCGTGCCGTGCAGCGACTGCGGGTCGTCGCCGACATCGCCGGGCACAACGATCACCTCCGCCGACGGCGACACGCGGGCGAGATCCTCGGCACCGGCCTTCTCGGCATTGCTGGCCAGCAGGAACAGCGGCCGATCCCCGTAGTTCTGGACCGCCTCCACCGAGTTGAGCCCCAGGTAGCTGGTGCCCGGCGTCAGGCAGACCACGCCGTCCACCGAACGGTCGCGAGCCGCGTAATCCAGCGCCACGCTGCAGCCCACGCTGGCACCGGCCATCACAAACCGCGACGGGTCGATGCCGCTCTGCCTGGACAGCCAGGCGTAGGCCGCCTCGACATCCCGGCGCATGAGCCGGAACAACTCCGGATCGCGCTCCTCGGCCCGCCGGACGAGCCCCAGCGCGGGGTCGTTGGCGCTTTCGCCATGCCCGCGCAGGTCGACGGCCAGCACGGCGAAGCCGGCATCATGCAGGTACGGGAGCAGAGGATCGAAGCTGGTGCGATCCTGGCGATACATGTGCAGCAGGATGACCACCGGAGCACGCTGCTGGCCGCGCTTGGGAGGCGCGTAGCCGGCGCCGATGACGATGTTGTCCTCGGTCACGAAGGTGACCTTGCGGACCTCGATCGCCCGGCGCGCCGGCCTGGCGATGGCCGGACGCGAGGCCGCGGTCGGGCGCGTAGCCGCGGGCCGTTCGCCGGAGGCAGGCCGGCCGGCGGAAGCGGGACGGGTGGCCGCGGGCTGGCCCCAGATGGAGAAGCGGGCCGCCGGGCGGGTCGACTGGGCGGATGCCGCGGCGGCCGAGAGCAGG
>CAYVVX010000179.1:0-5731 GCA_964455315.1 uncultured Planctomycetales bacterium
CGAATTCATCCCGCCGGCCCTTCGCGTCATCTGAACAGGCGTAAGCGAAGATCTCCAGGGCAACATCGTACCGGGCGAGAAGGGATAGCAATGGAGCGGGAATCTGCTCGCATCTCGCCACATAACTCGGCGATGCCGCGGAGAAGGCGATACTGATCACATTCTCGACTTGCAGCCGCTTGGCGGCCCGGAAGGCCTTGGGATGGGTCTCGATGAACTTGGCGGTCCGCGAAAGCAGCCGCTTGAAGTACGTCTCCTGCGCGATGATCACGTGCAAGCCGCTGCGGGAGAGCCGCTTGCCGCGGCGGGTCTTGTCGCCTCGCCGCCAAACCGAGCCGTACGGAAGCTCGTGAGCGTATATGAAGGCATAGGGATCGAACGACTTGCCCTCGATTCGCCACAAGACCTGCACGCGGAATCCCCTTCGGAAATCGTCTCTGCTTACCCCTTCCGATCCTCCAACCCCAGCTTGCGACACGCATCGAGGTAATACTCGTACGCCGCTGTCACTTCCTTCAGTGTGTCCCCGCCGAACTTCTCCAGAAACGCCCTGGCGATCTCGAACGCCACCACGTTTTCCGCCACCACGCTGGCCGCCGGGACCGCACTCACGTCGCTGCGCTCGTAGTCGCTGCGCTCGGCCGCCCTGCTCTTCAAGTTGACCGAGTCGAGCCCCTTGAGCAGCGTGCTGATCGGTTTCTTGGCCGCCCGGACGACGATGGTCTGGCCGTTGGTCATGCCCCCTTCCAGCCCGCCGGCGTTGTTGCTGCGGCGGGTGAAGCCCAGCGAGGGCGTGTTCCTCAGCGACGGGTCGAAGTCGATCTCGTCGTGGACCCGGCTGCCCGGCAGCGACGCGACGCCGAAGCCCATGCCGATCTCGACCCCCTTGAACGCCTGGATCGAACCCACCGCCTGCATCAACCGCCCGTCCAGCTTGTCCTGGAACCGCACGCAACTCCCCAGGCCCGGCGGGCAGCCGAACACGCGCACCTCGACTACGCCGCCCAGCGTGTCCTTCTCCTCCTTGGCCTTGCGGATGGCCGCGATCATCGGATCGACCGCGCTCGCGTCGGGGCAGTACACGTCGTTGCCGTCGCGGGCGGCGATCAGGTCGTCGGGCCCGCAGTCGGCGGCGACCTTCGCGGCCACACCCCCGATCTGCGTGACGAACCCCACGCAGCGGATGTTGAACGGCGCCAGCACGCTCTTGACCAGCGCCCCGGCTGCGACCCGTGCGGCCGTCTCGCGGGCGCTGGCCCGCTCCAGCGTCTCGCGACAGTCAACCGTGAGCCATTTCAGGCTCCCGGCCAGGTCCGCGTGGCCCGGACGGGGCCGATTGACCTCGGGCGCCTCGTCGATCCGCCAGTCCTTGTTGACCAGGTGAATGGCGACGGGTGATCCGATGGTGTGTCCGCGGCGAACGCCGGACAGCAGGTTGACCACGTCCTTCTCGATCTTCTGCCGCCCGCCGCGACCGTAGCCGCCCTGGCGGCGGGTCAGCTCGCGGTTGGCGCCCTCGATGTCCAGGGGAATGCCCGCCGGCAGCCCCTCGATAAAGGCGATCAGGGCCTGCCCGTGCGACTCTCCGGCCGTGCGATAGTCCAATGTGCTCATAGACCCTCCATTGTACGGCGGGGCGGTTCCGCGGGCGAGTGCCCGCGCCCCCGGCGGGTATTCACGACCGCGCGGCCTTATCATGGGGATGATGGCAACGTCCCATACATCTGAAACCGACGAATCGCCCGGCGGATCGCCTCTCGTCGCCGCTCCGTTCCGCGGCTCGGTCCGCGACGCCGCCCTGCGAACACTTGCCGACCTGCGTACCGGCCGGCACACCGCCCGATCGTCCATCGACGCCCTGATTTCCGCGCGGGCCCTGCCCGACCAGGACCACGCCCTGCTCCACGAGCTGGTCATGGGCGTGCAGCGCCACCGCATGACCCTGGCCAGGGTCATGGGCATGTTCACCGCCCGCGGGTGGCAACAGGTTGGGCATCGCATCCAGGACATCCTGCTGCTGGCCGGATACCAGCTCATCTGGCTGGACCGCGTCCCAGCGTTCGCCGCGGTCAACGAGGCTGTCGGGCAGGCCAAGTCGGAAGGCGGCGGTGGGGCGGGAAGGTTCGTCAACGCCGTGCTGCGCGAGCTGCTGCGGACCGTCGAGCATCATCGTCTTCCGGAGCGCGAAGCCGACCCCATGCGGGCCGTGCCGCTTGGCGATGGGCGCGCCTGCCAGTTCCGGCGTGCCGTGTTCCCCGATCCGGCGGTCGATCCGGTCGGGTTTCTGGCCGAATCCACCTCCCATCCGACCTGGCTGGTGTCGCGGTGGATGAAGACCTTCGGGCGTGACCGCGCCCAGCGCATCTGTCGCGCGGGCATGGTCAAGCCGCCGGTGTTCCTCCGGCCCAACCCGCTCAGGACGGATGTGGACGGGCTCATCACGCGACTCAGGCAGGAGGGCATCGACGCGAGTGCGACCGGGGACGGCGTCGCGGTCGCGGTGACCCAGGCGGCGGGCCTGACCCGAAGCGCGCTGATCCGCGACGGCTGGTGTCAGCCACAGGACCGCACGGCCATGGAGGTGGTCCGGCGGATGGACCCCCGGCCGGGCCAGATCGTCGTGGATCTCTGCGCTGCGCCGGGGACCAAGACGACGCAGATCGCCGAGTGCCTGCGCGGCGAGGGGAGCATCCTGGCCAGCGACAAGGACAACGCCAAGGTGGCCGCGCTGGGCGATCACTGCGCCAGGCTGGGCTACGACAATGTGAACGTCGTGCCCGCCGCGGGGCTTGAGCAG
Organism: uncultured Planctomycetales bacterium; assembly: GCA_964455315.1. GTDB lineage: Bacteria > Planctomycetota > Phycisphaerae > UBA1845 > PWPN01 > CAYVVX01. The sequence continues at coordinate 2,798 of CAYVVX010000179.1, forward strand.
GCGGTGCGTGGACTGCCCCGTCCGCCGGACTGGATTCTGATCGACGCCCCCTGCGGCAACACCGGCGTGCTCGCCCGGCGCCCCGAAGCCCGTTATCGGGCCGACGCCCGGGCGCTCGCGTCGCTGACCATGATCCAGAAGGAACTCCTCGACTTCGCCGTGTCGCTGGCCGCGAAGACCACCCGTATCGCTTACAGCACGTGCAGCATTGAACCGGAGGAGAATGCCGGACAGGCCGCCCGATTTGCCCGGGAACACCACGGGTGGAGGCTGGTCGGGTCGGAGGCGACGTTGCCGGACCCCGGTACGTCTGCGGGGATGTGGCGGGACGGGGGCTACTGGTCGATCTGGGCGCGGTAGGCGCTGGTTATCGGATCTTCAACTGCTCTGCCGATCTCGCGTCCGGGGGGCGACGATCAACTTGCCTCCCGTGGCTTCCGATGAAACCGGAGCGCCTCCACGGTCGATCGTCGTCCTCCGGCGAGGCGCTGGAGCGACCCGATCCATGCCACCGGACCCCGAACTGCTGTTGACGCTGGCTGTGCTTGCCCTCGGCCCGGCGATCTTTTTGCGCTTCACCGCCAGGGAGAAGCGCCGCCGCGAGCGGCACCTCGAAGCGCGCCTGGAGGAGAAGGCCAGGGAAGCGCGCAAGAAGGCCGAGCGAAGCAAGGCAAATGCCAAGGACCGGCCATCCGACGCCGGGGTCACCGCGACGCCGGCCGAACCGGAATCAACCGATTCACGGGATGCCCGGCCGACAGCCTCCGACAGGGCCCGTCGCGAGATGGCCGGTGCGTTGACTTGATCTCACCGTGAACTTACATTGTCCGCCGATGGGGTCGTTCCCGACCCCGGTGCCACTCGCCTCGTAAGCCAGGAGCGACTTCAGCGTGGCAGATACTCCCCTGCGAAACCAGACCGTGCGAACGTTGTCCCTCGCCGCCGCGGGTCTCGGCGTCGCCGTGGGTCTGATCCTCATCGTGCTCGGCATCGTCCACCTGCTCCGCGACAGCAGGGACGTCGGCGGGGTCTACCTGACCGCCGCCGGGTCGATCCTGCTGGTGTACGCGCCGCTGACCCATGCCCTCATGTCGCTGCTGCTCAAGGCCGAGGGCAACGTCAATCGCATCCGCAACGACATCCTCGAAGCCCTCGAGGTGATGCAGCGCTGGGAGCCGCTGGTCAAGACCATCTCGCTCAACAGCCAGATCTCCGACACCGCCAAGTCCATCGCCCACCGCGAGGTGGAGCGGGACATGCTCCGCCAGGCCATCCGCGAGGAGATGTACAGCGGCGACTGGGAGACGGCCGGCTACCTGATCGAGGAGATGAGCCGGCGCTACGGCGACAAGCAGGAGGTCCAGTCGCTGCGGACGGAACTGGCCCAGACCCGCGAGATGACCATCGAGGAGAAGATCTCCGAGGCGGTGACGCATATCGAGCACCTCGCGACCGAGTACCGCTGGGACCGTGCCCGCATGGAATCCGAGCGCCTGCTCAAGCTGTTCCCACGGCACGAACGCGTGCAGGCCCTGCCCGGCGAGTTGAACCAGCGGCGAATGGCCCGCAAGCAGGAGCTGCTCAACGAGTGGAACCAGGCTGTGCAGCGCAACGAGATCGACCACGGTATCGCCATCCTCTCGGAGATCGATCAGTACCTCACCCGCGAAGAGGCCCAGAAGCTGCAGGATTCCGCCCGGCATGTGTTCAAGGCCAAGCTGCTCAACCTTGGCGTGCAGTTCAGCCTGGCGGTATCCGAGAACCGCTGGCGCGACGCCCTGGAGATCGGGCTGCAGATCCGCCAGGAATTCCCCAACAGCCGCATGGCCCAGGAGGTCGAGGGCCGCCTTGACGCCCTCCGCGTGCGGGCCGGCTACGTGGCGGACGCCGAAGTCGTCCAGAAGCCGCGCACGCCCGCCGCTCCCTGACCTGAGCATCCCGCGCCAACCGTACCATTCGTCGGGAAGGTCAGGCACTGGTCAGGCCGATTCCCGGCCGGCGATGGTTGCAACTCCCACCCAAGTATGTCATCCTCTCCGGAAGCGGGGGCGCATGAATGCTTCGCCGCCAGGCCGCCGAGTTACCCCCCGGCAAGGACCAATCCCATGTGTCTGGGCATTCCCGGAAAGGTTGTCGAACTCTACGAGGAGAACGGCCTGCCTATGGGCACCGTGGATTTCGGCGGCGTGAGGAAGACCATCTGCACCGCCCATGTCCCCGAGCTCGCCGTGGGCGATTACACCGTCGTGCATGTCGGCTTCGCCCTCTCGCGCATCGACGAGGCCGAGGCCATGCAGGTCTTCGCCTTCCTCAAGTCCATGAACGAGCTCGATGAGCTGGGAGAGGCCGGGCCCGATGAAGTATCTTGACGAGTACCGCGATCCCCAGGCCGCTCAGCAGCTTCAGGACATGATCCACGCCCGGACCACCCGTCCCTGGACCATCATGGAGGTATGCGGAGGGCAGACCCATACCATCGTCAGGTACGGCATCGACCGGCTCCTGCCCGGGCAGATCACGCTGATCCACGGGCCCGGCTGCCCCGTCTGCGTCACCCCCCTGGAGATGATCGACCAGGCCCTGCTCATCGCCGCCCGCCCGGATGTCATCTTCTGCTCCTTCGGCGACATGCTGCGCGTACCCGGCAGCCACGGTGACCTGCTCTCGATCAAGGCCCGCGGCGGGGATGTCCGCGTGGTCTACTCCCCGCTCGACTGCCTCAAGATCGCCGCCGCCCAACCCGGCCGCACCGTCGTCTTCTTCGCGGTGGGGTTCGAGACCACCGCTCCGGCCAACGCCATGGCCGTCTGGCAGGCGAAACGGCTGGGCATCACCAATTTCGCGGTGCTCGTCTCCCACGTGCTCGTCCCGCCGGCCATGACCGCGATTCTCACCTCGGGCAGCAACCGCGTGCAGGGCTTTCTCGCGGCCGGC
>CAYVVX010000179.1:5741-7514 GCA_964455315.1 uncultured Planctomycetales bacterium
CGGCCACGTCTGCGCGGTCATGGGCTGCGAGGAGTATGAGGAACTGGCCGCCCGCTTCCGCATTCCCATCGTGGTCACCGGTTTCGAGCCGCTGGATCTGCTTGAGGGCATCTATCGCTGCGTGTGCATGCTGGAGGAGGGGCGGACCGGCGTCGAGAACCAGTACGCCCGCGCTGTTCGCCGCGAGGGCAATCCGCAATCGCGCCAGGTGGTCAGCGAGGTGTTCGAGCCGACCGACCGCAAGTGGCGCGGCATCGGCAGCATCCCTTCCAGCGGGCTGCGGCTTCGCCAGGCCTACCGGGAATACGACGCCGGCTTGCGTTTCGCCGTGTCCGACCTGACCGTCAACGAACCGGCCGAGTGCATCAGCGGGCTGATCCTGCAGGGCATCAGGAAGCCGCACGATTGTCCCGCCTTCGGTACGCGCTGCACGCCGCAGACGCCCCTGGGCGCCACCATGGTGTCGTCAGAGGGCGCCTGTGCCGCCTACTACCAGTACCGCCGCATGGAACCGTCCACGCCCACAGGAGCGTCCGGATGACCGGCGGTTTCCCCGAATCCATGCAGTGCCCACTGCCTCTGCCGCACGACCAGTTCATCGTGCTGGGCCACGGCAGCGGGGGCACGCTCACGCGCGACCTGATCGAGCGGGTGTTCCTTCCCGCGTTCCGCAATCCCACGCTGGAGGCGCTCGAGGACCAGGCTTCGCTGGCGCTGGGCACCGCATCGGGTCCATCGCCGCGGATCGCCTTCACCACCGATTCCTTCGTGGTCAAGCCGATCTTTTTCCCCGGCGGCGACATCGGCTCGCTCGCCGTTCACGGCACGGTCAACGACCTGGCCGTCGGTGGAGCCGTTCCACTGTGGCTGTCGGCGTCGTTTATTCTCGAGGAGGGCTTCCCGCTCGCCGATCTCAGGCGTGTTTGCGCCTCCATGCAGGAGGCCTGCGGGCACACCGGCGTCACCCTCGTCACCGGCGACACCAAGGTGGTGGATCGCGGCAAGGGCGATCAGATCTACATCACCACGGCCGGCATAGGGATATTGCCCCCGGGTCGATCGCTTTCGGTAAAGAATGCCCGGCCGGGTGATCGCGTCCTCGTGTCAGGCACCCTGGGCGATCATGGCGTCGCTATCATGTCCGTTCGCGAGGGCATTTCCTTCGAGACCGAGCTGCGCAGCGACAGCGCCGGCCTGGCCGGGCTCACCGCGACCATGCTGCCGGCGGTGGCGGGTGACAGCAGCGCGATCCGCTGCATGCGCGATCCCACCCGCGGCGGTGCTTCCAGCGCCCTGAACGAGATCGCGTCCGCGTCGCGCGTGGGGGTCAAGCTCCGGGAGGCGGCCCTGCCCGTCCGCCCCGAGGTGCGGGCCGCGTGCGAGATGCTGGGGCTGGATCCGATGTACGTCGCCAACGAGGGCAAGCTGATCGCGATCGTGTCGCCGGTCGCGGCCGAGCGAGTGCTCGCCGCCATGCGGTCGCATCCGCTCGGGCAGGACGCCGCCGACATCGGCGAGGTGGTGGCCGATCATCCCGGGGTGGTGACGCTGCGATCGCTCATCGGTGGCGAGCGCGTCGTATCCATGCTGGCGGGAGAGCAATTGCCGCGTATCTGTTGACCCGCGGCAAGCCCGCTCGCTGGGCTTATCGGGCGACTGCCGGCGGCGGCGCCTTCAATGCCGGTCCCGATGCTTGGCCGCCAGCCCCGCCGCAGATTTCGCACCCTTCCATAAATCGAGCTCGCGCAGAAAGTCCTCGCGGTAGATCCATAG
>CAYVVX010000179.1:7524-8827 GCA_964455315.1 uncultured Planctomycetales bacterium
CGCTCCACCGGCAAGCTGGGCTTTCGCCGCCGCCTCCATCTCCTCGTTCGTCTTGAGGAAGCGGTTGAACGGAGTGAGCGCCGACCACAGGATCACATCCTTGCCGAGTGACTTGCGGGCCACGGCCACGGTCGCTTCCATTTCGGAAACCGGCTCGGTGTAGGTGGCCAGGAAGAACTCCTCGATCAGTCCGAGCCTGGCCCAGGCGGACCAGTCCCGCCCGCAGGACCTGGCCTCCATCTCCGGGTCGGTGTCGCCGAATGCAGCCACCACGACCTTCCGCCCGCTCGCCGCGACCGCCTCGCGAAACTCGCGCACGAACAGGTTCACCGTCTCGGCCCGCATCTGGTTGAACAGGTTCCACCGCGGCGAGTCGATCGGCTCCCGGCGCGGGTCGAAGCCGTAGATGGTCCGGCACGCCTCCAGCAGCGGTGGGTCGTAGCCGTACCAGCCGTAGCGATACTCGCTCTTCTTCGAATTCTCAGGATAGCGCGTGTAATCCAGGAACACCCCGTCGATCTCGTATCCGTTAACCAGATCCATCATCATGGCGATCTTGGCCGCGCGGGCTTCCGGGTAGGCGAGGGAGACTGCCGCGGTGGTGGTTTTTCCGGAGGGGTTGCCTTCCCGATCGCGGGTCTCCCATTCGGGATGATCGTTAAGCATTTTTCCGCCGGGGCAGACCGCCACCGAGGGGTAGACCCGCAGTCCGTTGGCGCGGGCATGCTTGACCAGCACGGTCAGCCCGTCGTACCCGGCCTCGAAAGCCTCGCGATCGGCGACGCAGTAGTTCGCCTTGTCCGTCTTCCAGACCACGTCGCCGCCGCAGGACAGGGAAGGAATCAGGAGCTTGATGCCATGTTCCTTGCAGGTGCGGATGAACTCGATGGTCTCGGCTTCCGATTTCTGGATCCCGCAATACAGCCCTAGGCCGTCCGGGTGGCGAACCGCGCGGGGTGCGTCGTCCGCGCCGACGCTCCAGGTCATGCTGAGGACCGACACGAGAATGGTCAGCGCCTGCAGGGATCGGTGCACGTCATGGCTCCTGGTGAACTGGCAGGACGGTCAGTCGTCTTGCGGTGATAGAATCAAGTCAAGGAACACGTCGTTTGCGCGTTTCGCGCCGTTCCAGAGGTTGTTGTTGGTCAGGGCGTCTTCGCGGTAGACCCACAGCCCGTCGGCCCCGCCTTCCACCAGTTCCACCGTCGCATCGACCATCTGCTGCTCGGTCGACAGGAAGTTGTTGAACGGGGTCAGCGCGCCATGCAGCCGCACGTTCGGGCCGATGAACTGGCGGACCTGC
>CAYVVX010000180.1:0-8771 GCA_964455315.1 uncultured Planctomycetales bacterium
AGACGAGGCAGTTCTGCAAGCTCGACGCCGAGGGACAGAACATCCTCCGGGCGGGCGATCCGAGGTCACGCCCGACCGGTCGCGAACCGATGCCCCATGGTGAGCCTGCACGCGGCGCCGCGCGCGGGAAAGCCTCCGTCCGTGAGCGAGCGCCTATGCCGATCATTCTGCACGTGGACGAGCTCGAGCCGGGCATGCGGCTGTTCCAGTCGATCATGCGCGACCTGCAGATCATCCTGCCGGCCGGCAAGGTGCTGGAGGAGTGGGAGGTCAACTCGCTCCGCCGCCGGTTCCCCCACCTGATGGTCCGCATCGGCGATCCGGTGCTCGACGCCATGGTCGAGTTCGAGGACGACAGCCGCCAGCAGGATGTGGCCGTCGCCGTCCAGCGCCGCATCGGCAGGCTGATGGTCAACGTCCGCGAGAAACTGGGCACCCAGACCGCGCTGGATTCCGCCGACGTGGCCGGCCTGCAGCACGCCATCAACGAGGTGATGCAGTACCTGGCCGAGAACCCCGTCTCCGCGGCCATGCTGCTGCACACCAGCGAATGGGGCTCCTACCTGCAGGAACACTCCGCCAACGTGTTCTATCTCAGCCTGCTGATGGGCAACGCCATCCGCGACTACGTCTTCCGGGAGCGCGGGCGCACCACCCATGCCCGCAACATGTCGCTGCGCTACGGGATGAACCTCACCCCGCTGGCGCTGGGCTGCCTGTTTCACGACATCGGCAAGACTCCCATCGAGCACCTGCTCTCCCAGGAGGAGCCGCTGGGCCCCGAAGACCGCGAACTGATCCGGCAGCATCCCCTCACCGGCGCGAACATGCTCCCCGAGGGCATGGACGCCGTCGCCCGCATGATCGTCCGCACCCATCACGAGAACTATGACGGCAGCGGCTACCCGGCCGGCATCCCCTGCGAGAAGCTGCACATCTTCAGCCGGATCATCCGCGTCGCCGACGCCTACGACGCGGGCACCAGCCATCGCGTCTACCGCCGGGCCAAGTCGGCCGCACGGGTCATGTGGGAGATGTCGCAGGGCCCTTACCACGCCCTGTTCGATCCCACCGTGACCAAGATCATGCTGGCTTTGATCCAGCCCTTCCCCATCGGCGCCAAGGTCCGCCTCGAGGACGGCACCTTCGCCGTGGTGGTGCGGCACAATCGCAGGCAGCCGTTCCGCCCCACGATCGTGGTGGCGTTCGATGAGCATGGCGTGCGCCTGCCCAAGCGGGATCTGCGCCCGCCCGTCGATCTCAGCGGGACCGATGCGATCCGCTTCCGCGAGCACGCCGGCGACGACCTGGGCTTCCTCTACCTGGGCAGCGATCCACTGATCGACCTCAACAATCTCGACCTTCGCGAAAACTCCGACGCCGACGTGTTCGCCTTCGCGTATCCGTAACGCTGGGTCCGATTGGCTTCGTTTTCGCGGGTTCGGCGGAGGAGAACCGCATTGGCGGGGGCGGGAATGCGGTTTCGGTGGCTTCGTTTGACAAGAAAAAAAAGCGGCAGGCAGTACGCAGCGGGCGGCGAGCTTTGGCGGTCTGCTGTCGGCCAAGAGGGGCCGCGGCGCGGCTCTCGTTTGCACTGCTCGCGGAGTCATGGCACACCGGGGCCGCGGGGCGACTTGTCAAAGAACCGGAAGGTTGAACGCTGAGGGTGATCCGAACGCGGCGTTGCACGCGAAACGTCCGGCAGGGGCGCCGGACGCTACACCGGCGGGACGCCGGTGCCACAGTGCATGGGGGGCCAGCCACGGCGGGGCAGGACTTGAAGCTCCGGGAACGGCGACCTGAGCCCCCTCCATTCCGCACCATTTTCCCATAATCATGAACACGCGTGACTTGGGCGTGGTAGAATCCTGACGGAGCAACGGTCGCGGGGTCCGCGGGCGCTTCGGGGGCGAGGGCGTTCGCCGTCGGCGCCCGACCGGGCGGGAGGGGTGAAGTCGCGGAGGCTGATGCCATGACGCCGCATGGGCTCTGTCCGCACTGCGGGGCGCAACTCGATGACCCGGACATCGCCGATCGGGCGTCGCGCTGCCCTGGCTGCGGGATGCCAACATTTCACCCTGAAGTCGCTGCCACTGACCCGCCGCCCAGCGTTGTCCCCATGACCCGCGATTCGGCCGCCGCGCATTCGTCCCCGACCGATGCTTCTCCGCCGCGCATGGCCCCCGAAACGCTGCCGTACGCGGGCAACCCACTGCCAGACCTGCCCGCTGAGCCCGGACCACTCGCCCCGGCTACGCTTGTGTTCGGCCTCGCCAGCATGGCGCTTCCCCCGCTGATTCCGATCACCTGGCTTTGCGGCATCGGCGCCATCATCAGCAATGTGATCCGAACGGACAGGCGCGAGGGACGCCCCCATCTCTATCTGGGGTTTCTTGCGAGCCTCATTGCGTGTGTGATGTATATGGCTTTCGCGACCGTTCCTCCCGCGCGGCGAGCCCATGCCCGGCGCATCGCCTGCATGTCGAATCTCAGGCAGATCGCCGTTGGCCTCTCGATCTATGCAGTCGGAAACAGGGATCAGTTCCCCGTCGCCAACCATCGCCGGGCAACACAGGACGGCACGGGTGAGACGGACTACACGCAAGCCATCGGCTCGTATCGAAGCGTCGACGTGAGCACGTTGAGCCCGCCGCCGGATGTCCTCTCTACCACCCGCAACCTGTGGACGATTGCCCGCAAAATCGGTGCGCAATCCTCGGATTCCGCCTTCATCTGCCCAGCCAGCGGCGATGTGGCCGGCAGGAGCATGAATGTTCGAGCCGATTCTGACTTCGGCTCAGGCACGATCATCGGGGCGGTCACGCCGGCGCAGGCCCGCTTGTTCTGGACGCAGGTCAGCTACGGATACCGGGTGCCCTACGGTAAACACACCCAGCCCGACCCCAGGCGCCAGAGCAGCGCGCCGCTTGCGGCCGACAGGGGACCGTTCGGTGCCGCCATCGAGGGGGGACGAAAAGCGCCGGGCAGGCTCACCTGGCTCAGGGCCAGTTCGGGCCCGGAGGATTGGCAGCAGTTCAACTCACCCAACCACGGGGGCGACTATCAAAGCGTCGCCTTCGGTGACGGACATGTCGAATTCAAGCGGCAGGCCGACGCCGGCGTCCAGCGCGACAACATCTACACGCGCTGGAGCACGAACGGCGCGACCTTGCTGGACCGCCTCCGCGGGACGCCGCCGACGCTGGGCGGGAAACAGACGCCCATGAGCAACACGGATACGCTGATCTATCCCTAGAGGCAGGGGGTCACACAGCCCATGACCATCGACCAGCCGAGGGATGAACCGCCGATGAAACCGTCGGGCATGTCCCCTGACCCAGGGGACCCGCCGCCCAGCGTTGTCCCCATGACCCACGATTCGGCCGCCGTGCATTCGTCCCCGGCCGATGCATCTCCGCCGCGCATGGCCCCCGAAACGCTGGGCTACGCCACCCACGCTCCTCCCGCACCGCCCAACCCGTGGGGACCGGCCACGCTGGCCTTCGGCCTGGCCAGCCTGCTCCTGCCCCCGCTCATCCCGGTGACCTGGATCTGCGGGCTGGTCGGGCTGGTGAGCCGTGCCGGCCGCCCGGGCGAGCGCGAAGGACGCGGGCAGATGGCGATGGGACTGCTGGCGAGCCTGGCGGCGTGCGTGGTGGGAGTCATTGTGTTCGACGTGCTGCCAAGGAGCAGATCTGGTCTGAGTCGCAGAACGGTCTGCGCCGCCAACCTCAAGGGCATCGCCACCGGGTTCTACACCTACGGCAACGAGAACAATGATCGTTGGCCGCTGGCCGACCACGCCCCGGCCATCATGAACGGCATGGGCAAGGTGGACTACACGGCCACCATCGGTCTCGGCCCCGACGCGCAGCGCGAATCGACCTCCACCTCCACCGTGCTCTCCACCACCCGGAACCTCTGGACGCTGATACGCAGCAATGCCTCGACGCCCAAGTCGTTCATCTGTCCCTCCAGCGATGATGCCCCCAACAACGCCGACAATCCCCAGGTCTGCTGGGACTTCGGCGGGACCACCAACGCGGCCGGGCAATGTGTCGCCGGCGGCACGGCAGCGAGCAACTACACCCAGGTGAGCTACGGCTACCAGGTGCCCTACGGACAGTCGGGCGTTCCCGGCAGCAACCTTGATCCGAAGATGATCCTCGCCGCGGACAAAGGCCCGTTCGGGGCGAACATCGAAGCGGGCAAAAGCGCTCCCGGCAACCTCTCCGTGCTGACGACGAAATCGACAACTAACCAGTGGATGAGGTTCAACTCGCCCAACCACGCCGGCGGAGGGCAGAATGTCATGTTCACGGACGGTCACGTGCAGTTCGTCCAGACAGCCTCGGCCGGCATCAACGACGACAACATCTACACGCGCTGGGGCACGGACGGCGCAACGGTGCTGGACCGCCTCCGCGGCGCGCCGCCGACGCATGGCGGCAGGGAAACGCCGATGAGTGATACGGATACGTTCATCTATCCCTGAGGATCGCGACATGACGGATGACCTGGATCGACCGGGGGCGAAGGACGAGGAGCCGATCATCCTTCCGTATATGACGCCGGAGTATCGGCCGAACGTGGTGGTGGAGTTTCTGAAGGATCGCCGGGTGCGCTGGGGGGCGGCGTCGCTGGTGTGCGGGGTGGCGAGCTTCGTCCTGCCGTTTCTCATTCCCGTCGCGCTGTTCTGCGGGTATGTGGCGATGATGAAGGAGCGGGATGAGCCCAGCCGGTACGGCGGCGCGGGGCTGGGCAAGGTGGGCATGATCACCGGCGGGTTCGCCATCCTGGCGGCGCCGTTTATCTATGATTCGGTGTGGTTTCTGGAGTATCACCGGGAGTTGTCGCGGCGCACGGTGTGTGCGTCGAATCTGAAGGGGATCGCGACGGGGTTGTACACCTATGGCAACGAGAGCGGCGAACTATGGGCCAATTCCGCGCATCGTGTTCCCCAGCAAGCCGGAGCGGGCGAAACCGATTACACCCGGGCCATCGGCTCGTATCGCTCCCGCGATACGGCCAACATGCTGCCGCGGCCGATGGTGCTATCGACGACGCGTAATCTGTGGCTGCTGGTGCGTCAGGGTTTGAACAACCCGCCTGAATTCATCTGCCCCAGCACCGGCGATCAGCCCAACAGGGAGCCCGACGCACGGGGCTTTTACGACTTCGGCGAGGGTAGCATCATGGGCGAGGTCGATGTTGACGACGCGAAGCGGTTCTACCGGCAGGTCAGCTACGGCTATCAGATCTCGTATGGCAACCTTGGCATACCTGGAAGCAATCGCGACGCCCGCATGGTCCTTGGTGCGGAGAAGGGACCCTACGGTGCGGCGATCGAGGCCGGGCGGGCGGCGCCGCCGAGGAACCTGCTCACCCAGAACAGCGCTGCGAAGGACTGGCGGCCGTTCAATTCGCCCAATCACAAGGGGCGCGGGCAGAACGTGCTGGTGGCCGACGGGCACATCGAGTTCGCCGAGACACCCCTGGCCGGCATCGGGGGCGACAACATCTACACGCGGTGGAGCGATCAGGGGGCGACGGTGATCGAGCGACTGCGCGGCGATCCGCCGACGCCGGGCGGGAAGGAAACGCCGATGGCGAATACGGATACGTTCGTTTATCCGTGAGGCGACGACAGGCAATTCACCACAGAATGTCCACGTTGTAGTTCCGGATCACCGCATCGTCCGTCACCAGCGACAAGCTTTCCAATTGTGCCTGGGCGATGAGTATCCGGTCGAACGGATCGCGATGCAGCAGAGGGAGTTGAAGCAGACCAAAGGCGTGGGCATGCGACACTGGAAGTTCATAGAACCTGTTGCTTGCCATAGCCTCAGCGACGACGCCGCCGGGATCTCCGGCAAATGCGAGCCGACCCAGCCGGGACTTGATGGCGATCTCCCAACAGGATGCGGCACTGACGTACACCGCCCGATCCGCGGCCGCGATGGCGGCGCGGGCCGTCGCGGACAGGCGTGAATCATCGATGATCCACCACAGGAATGCGTGGGTATCCAACAGCAGGTTCATCGCTCGAAACTGTCCAGAACCTCGTCTGGCAATGGAGCGTTGAAATCGTCCTTCAGGGCAATCAAGCCTGCTGCGGAACCCGGCCGTCGGGCTTCACTTCCGGCGACAGGCACCAGCTTGGCCACCGGCTTGCCTGAGCTGGCAATGACGATCTCCTCCCCCGCGGCCACCCGTTTGAGCAGACGCGACAGGTGTGTCTTGGCCTGATGGATGTTGACACAGTCTGGCATGATGATCACCTGCCCGAATATAGATTAAGTTCGAGACTAAGTCAAGTGGTCAGCGCGCTGATTTGGCCCGATAAGACCACCGCTACGCCAGATCGAACAGCAACGCCGCGCTGTCGGCTCGCGCGGTGATGGTCAGGGCCGATTCGTCGCTGATCGCGGCGGCGTCGCCGGGGGTGAGGGTCACGTCGCCGACGACGAGCTCGCCGGAGATCACCTGCAGCCAGGCGTGGCGGTCGGCGCCGAGCGGATGGTCGATCCGCTGCCCTGCTGTCGGGCGGAGGAGGTACAGGGAGGCGTCCTGGTGGATGGTCACCGAGCCGTCGCGGCCGTCGGGCGAGGCGATCAGCTGGTGCCCGTTGCCGTTGCCGGCCGCGCCGTTGAACAGCTTCTGCTCGTACGAGGGGGTGAGCCCCTTGCGATCGGGCTTGATCCAGATCTGCAGCAGATGCACGGGGCTGTCCTTCGAGGCGTTGTATTCGCTGTGGGTGATGCCGGAGCCGGCGGTCATGCGCTGGACCTCGCCGGCGCGGATGGTGCTCTCGTTGCCCAGGCTGTCGCGGTGGGCCAGCGCGCCATCGATCACGCAGGTGATGATCTCCATGTCGTGGTGCGCGTGCATGCCGAAGCCGCCGCCGGGCCCGAAGACGTCCTCGTTGATGACCCGCAGAGAGCGGAAGCCCATGTGCTTCGGATCGTAGTAGTCGGCAAAGGAGAACGTGTGGTACGTGTCCAGCCGGCCGTGATCGAAGTGGCCGCGTTCGTTGGATCGTCGCACGGTGATCATGGGTAGACCTCCAATCGGATGTCAGCTATCAGCTATCCGGGGCGTGGCGGGCACGGCCCACCCTGCTGTTTCGTGCGGCAATGAATTGCCGCACTCCTGGGTCTGACTCAGTACTCAGCACCCAGCGCTCAGCACTCGGCACTTCTTCCCTTCCACTCGTTGCCCATCACTTCCTCATCCCTTCAGTTTGGCCAGGACCTGGGCCAGTTTCGCGCCCAATGCCGCGACCTGGGCCTGGAGTTTGTCGTCGCTCAGTCGATCACCCTCGCCGAACGCCTCGTGGGCCTTTATCACCGCCACCTGGTCGGGCAGGACGGTCACCCTGATGTTGCCCAGCAGCGAGCGCACGTGGACCAGCCCGCGCAGTCCGCCCAGCGCTCCGGGTGACGCGCTCATGATCGCGGCCACCTTGCCGTCGAAGCAGCCCAGCGGCGGCTCGCCCGGCACCGGGCGCGACACCCAGTCGATCGCGTTCTTGAACAGCGCCGAGAAGGAGCTGTTGTACTCCGGCGAGCTGATCAGCAGCCCGTCGTTGGCCAGGAAGAGATCCTTGAGTTTGCGGGCGTTGGGCGGCAGGTCCTCGCGCACCTCCAGGTCGCCGTCGTAGATCGGCAGTGGAAACTCGTTCAGGTCGATCACCGTCACCTCCGCACCGGCCGCCCGGGCTCCCGCGGCCGCGATCTTGACCAGCCGCTTGTTGAATGACGCCGCGCGGGCGCTGCCGGCGAAGGCGAGAATCTTCGGAACGTACGCCATGTTCGCGTCTCCTTGAAACCGCAATCACGCTGACCGGCACGATCAGCCGGTCCCATCCTTCGCAACCATCAGCTTCCTGCCGCGCGTTCGCCCGGCTCGGCCTGGTCGTGGGCGCTGCCTCCGCCCGATCGCACCTTGACCAGCAGCCGGCTCAACTCGGCCAGTTCCGCGCCGGTCAGGTGCCCGAGCTGCCGGCGATGGAGATCCACCACCGGCTCATCCAGTGCCTTGAGAACCTCCCGGCCGGGCTCGGTAATCCGCACCAGCACCACCCGGCGATCACGTGCGGCACGGTGCCGCTCGACCAGGCTCGCTTTCAGGAGCCGGTCCACCAGCCGGGTGATGTCGGGGTCGAAGGTGATCATCTGGTCGGCGATCTCCTGGCAGGGCAATCCCTCCCCGCCGTGACCGCGCAGGATGCGCAGGACGTTGTGCTGTGGGCCGGTCAGGCCGTGGCTTCTAAACAGCCGGGAGAACTGAAGTTGTATCTGATCGGCGGTGCGGACGATGTTCAGCGCCGCCTCCTGCTCGGCCACGTTGAAGGGCCGTCGCTTGCGAAGTTCCTGTTGCAGTCCCGAAGCCATCACCGCTCTCACGCCAGTAATACCTATAAACAATATACCTCACAACGCCTATCGTGTCAACATATTTTTGTTTTTTCCGACCTTTGCCCGGTCCAGTGCCCGGCCTGCGCGCGGGGATGCCCTGGCCCTTCCAGGCGCGAAAGCGGCCGGCATGAAGCCGGCCGCGGGTAACGGTAAGAGGATTCGGCGGGCAGAGGTCATCCCGTGAGGGACAATACCCAACCGGGCAGGCAGGCTCAGGCCGCTCAACCGGGCAGCAGCCCCTGCGAAGTCAGGTAGCTGAGCACCTGGGCGGCGGCCTCTTCGCGGCTGATGTTCACGTTCTTGAGCACCAGCTCAGCCTTCTCGGGGGCCTCGTAGGGATCGTCGACGCCG
>CAYVVX010000181.1:0-4083 GCA_964455315.1 uncultured Planctomycetales bacterium
CCCTCCAAAACCCTCCTGAAGCGACTTGCCCGCGTCCTCAAAACTCTTCCGCGCCGAATCGCCCACCTGTTGCAACTGGCCGGTGGTCTGCTGGATGCTTTTCTGCACGTCGGCGATCGCGGCCGTACTCAGCTTGGTGATATCCTTCACCTGCCCGTCCACCATCGCCGTCACGTCCCCGACCACCTTCATCCCGGTCGCGTGCAGCTCATCGAGCTGGGCCAGCGCCCCGTTCAGGTCGGCCAGCATGTCCGCCGGCAGCAGCATCCCCGCGTTCTCCACCAGGGCCTCGATCAGCGCCGACACCAGGATGCCCGTCAACTGGGCGATGATCACCCCGTTCTCCGCCTGCCCCACGTTGGCCAGCTCGATCTTCGGGATCTTGACCGGCAGCTCCAGCGTCCCGATCGTCAGCGTGATGACGATGTCGTTCAGCACCAGGTTGTTGATCACGAACTTCTTGCCGCCGCCCGGCGCCGCGCTCTCGTCCGAGCTGCTCAACCGCTTGAGGTTCTCCAGGATCACCTCGTAGTTGGCCTGGATGACCTTCCGCTCGATGTTCATGCTGATGTCGTCGATCACCAGCCGCGGTACGACCACCCGGTCTTCCAGCAGCGACCCCAACGACACCTCCACCTCGCCGTCGCCGAACTGCAGGAAATGATCCTTGTCGAACCCCGATGGATTCGCCACGTGCAGCTTGTTCATGCCCACTTCGCCGGACAACAGCCCCACGTTGATCCCGTCCAGCGTGGTATCCACGCCCAGGGCGTACGTCGCACCCTTCTCCACGCCGGCCTTGGCGAGATGATTAATGTAGTACCAGCCTCCCCCCGCCACCGCCGCGACCAGCAACACGATCCCGATAATCAATCGCCTGATCTTCTTCATGACGCACTCCCGCTGGCGACACATGCTCTCGCCGTCGAATCAACCTGCCGCATCACGGATCACGTCCGCGCCGGCCGCCGGCGGTCCGCGAGTATACGCCACCACCCACGGTGATTCACCCCGAGCGGCGTCTGACCCTGGCTTCGATGGTCGCCCCTGCCCGCCGGAGCAGCGCCCGCTCCCTCACTTCGCAGCCCGAAAGGCGTCCTGAAACCGCTTCCCTTCCGACCCGGAGTCTGCTAAACTTGCCACAGAGTCGCGGACATGCTTTATCGCTCTATTCCTGCCTGCGTGGGGAGTCTCATGACCAGAAGTTCTGCCGGTTTTTCGACGGCCATTCTCCCGCTCTCGACCACCCTGGCGATCGTGCTGCTTGCCCTCGCGACCCCCGCCTCGGCCTGGGACAACCTCCTCCAGGACCCCGGCTTCGAACGCTACCACTGGCACGAGGGCATCGGCTCCTACGTCCCCGACCAGGACGCCGCCTGGACCGAGATCGGTATCGGCCGGTCCTCGGTCGTCTTCGACGCGAGTTCCTGGACCGCCCCGCCCGACATGACAGCCGAGCGCCCCCTGGGCTTCAGCCCCGGCACCACCGGCTACGAGGGTACCGCCGCCATCCAGAACTCCGGCGCCATCCTGCTTCAGCAGGACATCATCCACCCCGCCATCGCCGCCGGGGGACAGTTCGAAGCGTGGGTCTGGCTCGGCGGTGCCGGCCTGGACAACAACACCGCCATTGACAACAAGGAGGAGGAGGGCGGCTGGGACATATACTTCTACGGAGATCCCAACCCCGCCAACTGGAACACCGGCAACGCCCTCGAACACCACGTGGTCTACATGGACTATCCCGGTGCCGCCCAGGGCTTCACCCGGGTCTCCGGCTTCGGGCGCATCCCCACCAACGCCGTGGGCGTCCGCTTCCAGGCCCGCTGCCACGCCTGGTACAAGGGCGGCTCCGCGGGCAACTACGGCACCCAGGTCGCCATCGACAACGCCCACTTCGCCGTCGTCCGCGCCCCCAACCTGCTGGTCAACGGCAACTTCGAGCTCGACACCCCCTCCAGCCGTTTCGTCGCCTGGAACCGCCCGGCCGCATGGCCTTTCCCCAACAACACCCAGAATCCGCCCATCGACCTGCGCAACACCTACGGCGACAACATCGACTGGGGAACCTTCCGCCCGTACTGGGGCGGCTCGCACGCCTACGGCTACGAGACCTACGTCTACGGCGCCTGGATTTACGACGGATTCTCCTTCAGCCAGACCGTCAATCTCACCCAGCCGCCCGGCACCCCGCTCACCTACAACTACTGGTGGCTTCAGGACACCGCCCAGTCCTCCAAGCGCGCCCAGCTGCGCAACGTCGGCGGGCGCATCACCAGCGTCATCGAGTACCTCAACAGCGGCAACAGCCTCATCAGCCAGCAGACCTTCGTCGAGAACTGGCCCGTCGGCTCCCATCCCGCCAACACCTGCATCAGCGACACCAACGCCGGCAAGCCGTTCAACCCGTACTACCGCCTTGTCCCCCCGGCCGGCGCGGCCCAGGTCCGCGTCAACGTCCACGTCCTCACGCGCCTGAATTACGACCCCAACCTGGCGTTGACCGCCCACCTGGTCGACGACTTCTACCTCGGCTACACCCAGCTCCCCGACACCGTCACCAACGTCTCCGTCACCGACATCAACTGCTACACCGCCCGCGTCCGCTGGACCACCACCGACATCCGGCCCAGCGTCCTCGACTACGGCGAGACCACCGCCTACGGCCTGACCGCGACCGATTCGTATCCCAGGCTGTCGCACAACGTGCTGCTCACCGGCCTCACCCCCGGACGGAAGTATTACTTCCGCATCACCGGCGGCACGGCCACCCACCCGGTCGTGCCTTCCCAGGCGGTCAACGTCTTCTTCACCACCGAACGTTGCGCCGACTTCGACGCCGACGGCGACGTGGATCAGGCTGACTTCGGCGCCTGCCAGCGCTGCATCACCGGCAACACCATCCCCCAGAACGACCCCGCCTGCCGCCCGGCCCGCATCGACGGCGACGACGATGTCGACAGCATCGACATCGGCATCCTCCGCAACTGCCTCAGCGGCGAGGGCATCCCCATCGACCCGGCCTGCTACGGCATGTGACCCCGGAACGCCCGGCCCTGCTGCCGGATGCTGATCCGTAAAGTCAGGCCCCCGCTCCCGACATCGATCCGTAGCCCCCGCCCCCATGTCTGAAATCGATCCGTAGCGGCCGGCCCCCGTGCCGGCCGTTCTCACGGAACCATCGCGATCCCCGACTGATCCGCGCACCCCAACACAGCCGGCAAGCCCTCCCCGCTGTAGCACCGCTGAAAGAGCCCGAAATCCGACATGTCCCCGTCCCCGTCATCATCGAGATCCATGGCCTCGCAGCCACTTGCCAACGGTATCGCCGGCCCGGCCGCGCACGCCGCGAACGCCGCGAAATCGTCCGCGTCCACGTCGCAGTCACCGTCGAGATCCGCCGCGACGTCGCCACTGGCCAGCGCGAACCAGTCGCTCCCGTCCCACCGGGCGATGTGATCGACGCTGCTGCCGCCGTCCGTGAAGATCTGCCCCCCGACCATCAGTTCCCCGTTGTAGACCGTCATCGCGGAGACCGTACCCGTGATCCCGCCGCCCAGCGGTGACCACGCATGCCCGCGCCGGCAGGCGATGTGCTCCGCCGCCACGTCGCCGGCCACCGAAAAGTCGCCCCCCACGCACAACGCCGGCCCCTCGCCATCATCCCACACCGTCATCGCCCAGACGGTGCTGTCCAGCCCCGGCAGCCCCTGCCCCGGCGTCCAGCCGTACGTACACTCCCCCCGCGCCATGCCCGCCACCGCGGACAACACGCATCCCGCCGCCACCGCGTGGCAGATATGCCGCGGAATCATCCTCCCGCCTCCCTGAACTGGCACCCCCGCCCCATCGCCCGCCGATCACCCCATGGTAGGGCCTCGCCGCGGTGTTCTGCAACACTTTCTTCATCACCACGGAGGTGTATCTAAGAGGTCGTTACGGGTATTTAGGCACGCTGCGCGGGAAGTCGCCGCGCCCGTGCCCGCTCCAGGTCCATCCCCACTGACGCAGGGTAGCCCCCCCGCCGCCCCGGGGGCGGGGGGGGCGGGGGGGGGGGGGGGGGGGGGGGGGGGGGGGGGGGGG